>NZ_JAYRVJ010000700.1:0-3222 GCF_041918635.1 Promineifilum sp. (SeqCode) | reverse complement strand
CTCGCGCCGGTGGTGACGCGCCTCTTCGCCGGGACGCGGCTGGCCGTGGGCGCGCTGGAGAACGGCTGGGCTCCGGTGCAGGGCGTCAACGGGCGCGGCTACGCCGACCCGATGGACCTGCGCCCGCTGGAGGACAGGCGCCCGCTCGACGTTCGCCGCCGCCACCTTGCCCACCACGACGCCATGCAGTACATCGGCGTGCCCTACCTGTGGGGCGGCACGTCGGTGCATGGGATCGACTGCTCCGGCTTTGCACAGCTCATGCACCGGCTGGCGGGCGTGGTCATCCCGCGCGACGCCGACCAGCAATATCTGGCCGGTCAACCGGTCGAACCGCCGTTCGCGCCGGGCGATCTGTTCTACTTCGGCGGCCCGGGCGGTCACCGGGCCATCAGCCACGTCGGCATCAGCCTGGGGACGGAGATGCACCCCGACGGCTGGGCGATGATCCACAGCGGGCGTTCACGCAATGGGGTCTACGTGGATGACGTGCAGGCGGTGGCGTCGCTGCGGGAGAGTTTTGTGGGAGCGCGACGGTTTCTGAAATAGGAGACGTTATCTGTCTGCTGTATCCAGGCTCACTACTCTGGATAGAGGTGCTTATCGATTTCGCGCAACACGTCGCCTAGATGGGGTGGAGTTGTGGGTTCGATTCCCTGCGGTGTATGCTTGTGGTGCGGAAAGGTTGAAATGTGGCGTGGTGCGGTGCATTATCGTAGCGAAATATCAGTTGACCGTCCTGACCCTGATAGTGGTACACGTAGTCAACCTTATTGAGGATAACCCCCTGTTCGGCCAGCACTTCAACGAATTGTAATAAAGAGCCATCCCAGAAACGCAAACGCCCTTCAACAAGGCCTTGTTGATCGACAACGATCTCCTCGATTACAAGCCGGTCGATTGTAACATCCTGGCGAGAGGCAATAATGTTACTTAGCAGTTCGAGGTGTCGACGGAGGCGCATCAGGACAGGGGTGAAGCTACAGTTACAACTACGCGCAGGCTTTCTGAGATCGCGCGCTTGAGGTTCAAATATAAACGATAGCGTCCTGCCCAGGTGACGACCTCAACAGCGTCGCCCATTTCCCCGGCTTGATAGCGCTTAAAGAACTCACTGGATGACATCCCATGCTCCGCTTCCAACTGAGCAAGTTCGCGTTCGAGACGTAGCAGTTCCTCAAGCGGGTCATAGGTTTCATCCGCTTGTCGAAAAAGGGCGTGCAGCTTTGCCGTTGAGGGTATTGTTTCCTGGCTGAATTGATAAACAGGCATAATATTACTCTTGATCACTACAGGAGTCGTAATTAACGTACATCAGAACGAGCTTCTCGTCAACGCTCATACGGACTCAACGCCCGATTCAACCCATCCCCCACCAGATTCCACCCCACCCCGAACAGGATCAGCGCCAGCGACACGGGCACAAACGTCCACCAGTAGGCGAACGGGTTGCCGCTCAAACCGATCACGTAGTCGCGGCTGGTGACCAACATGGTCCCCCAGGCCACGTTGCCGCCAAAGCCGATGAAGATGAAGGCCGACGCCAGAATGACCATGCCGCCGATATCACGCGCGGCCAGTACCACGGCCGGCGAAATGGTGTTGGGCAACAGGTGGCGGAAGATGACGCGCCCGCTGCTCGCCCCCATCGCCTCGGCCGCCCGCACGTACTCGCTGCGGCGCGCCCCGCGCACCTGGGCGTTCATCAGCCGCGCGTAGGGCATCCACGAGAAGAGAATGAGCGTGATCATGATCGGGTCGATGCGCCCGCGATAGAGAAACGCCTCCCAACCGGTCAGCGCCATCGGATCGCCGAACGGATCGTAGATGTTAGAGTAAAAGGCGCGTTGGATGACCCAGATGCCGGCAATGACCGGAAAGGCCAGAAACGCATCGGTCAGGCGCATGATCACCAGATTGGCCGCGCCGCCGATGTAGCCGCTGAACGCGCCGATGAGCACGCCGATGACCGCCGTCGCCAGCGTCACCACCAGTCCGAAGCGCAGGGCCGAGCGCGCCCCCCAGATGAGCGTGTAGTACACATCCCACATGTACGAGGCGTCCTGCCCCGGCGCGATGCCATATTGCGGCATGTTTTGGATTTGCGGCGTTGTGCCCAGGGGCACACCGGGCTCGGGCGGCGTTGGCTGGCGGGAGAAGGATTGGGTGACAGTCTTGAACGGCCAGGGATCGGCCGGGTTGAGCGGCGGGGCCAGGCGCGGGGCCAGTAGCGCCACCAGACAAAAGAGTAGTACCAGCGCCAGCCCCACCAGATTGGACGCCCGACTGAAGAAACGTCGCCAGCGAATCATCTACAGTTCCAATCCCTCTTCGCGCAGTCGCGGATCGACAAACGTTCGCAGCAGGTCGAAGACCAGCATGATCGGCAGCACCAGCAGCACGCTGAACACGGCGAAGCCCATGACCAGCGGCGCGTCCGGCGCGACGAAAAAGCCCTTGGTGACGAGTTCTGATAACCCCTTGAAGTCGAAGATCGACTCGATCACGTAGACGCCGGTGACCAGCCCGGCCGCGGACAGGATCATGGCCGTGAAAGCGGGCAGCATGGCGTTGCGAAAACCGTGTCGCCATTCAAGCTGGCGGTTCCGCAACCCCTTGGCCCGCGCCGCAGTCATGTACTCCTGGGCCTTCGTCTCGATCATCGCCACGCGCGTCACCCGGCTGATGGTGGCCCAATAGAGCAGGCCCAGCGTGAAGACCGGCAGCACCAGGTGGCGCAGGGCATCGAGGGTCACGTCCGGCCGGCCGTTGAGCAGCCCGTCGAAGGTCAGGAAGCCGGTGATGGCGCGGAAGTCGCTGGTGCTGAGCGTCAGGGTGTAGATGCCCGTGCGGCCGGGCGGAAACCAGTTCAGCCCGACGTAAAAGATGGATAGCAGGAAGAGGCCCAGGATGAACGGCGGGATGGACGTAGCCAGGAAGGCGCTCAGCCGATAGCCGCGGTCAAAGCGGCCGGGGACGCGCCAGCCGGCCAGCACGCCGCTGATCAGGGCCAGGGGAACCACGACGAGGACGCCATAAAAGGTCAATTCGGCCGTCACCGGCAGCCTGCGCTTCAGCAGGGGCAGCACGTCGCTGTTGTACGTCGGGCTCCAGCCCCAGTCGCCGCGCAGCAGATCGCCCAGCCAGCGGGCGTATTGCACCGGATACGGGTCGTTCAGCCCATGCTCCTCAATGAGCCGGTTCATCAGATTTTCAAACTCG
>NZ_JAYRVJ010000699.1:0-27470 GCF_041918635.1 Promineifilum sp. (SeqCode) | reverse complement strand
GATCCGGATGTAGGGGAAGGGGCCGTGCAGCGCCTTCACGTAATCGGGGCCGACGGCCGAACCGGGGAACAGCTTGACCACGTCGGAGCCCAGGCAGTGGGCCTGGTAAACCTCCGTTGGCGTCAGCGCGCCCATCATCACTGGTAGCCCGGTGGCGACCATGGCCCGGCCCAGCGCCTCATCGGTGATGGGGCTGACCAGGTAGCGCGCCCCGGCCTCCTGCGCCTCGACGGCCTGAGCTGGGTCAGTCAGTGTGCCCATACCTAACAGGATGCTGTCCCCCATCGCCCGATCCAGCGCCCGCACCACGTCGGGCGCGTTGGGCGTGGTGTAGGTGATCTCGATGCCGGTGACGCCCCCGGCCACCAGCGCCTCCACCATGCGCACCGTCAGCTCCGGCGACGGCCCGCGAATGACGGCGACGAGGCCGAGGGCGTGTAAGCGGTTTAGTGTCTCTTGTTTGTTCATAGCTTGCTCGATGCAGGGGAGCGGGGGAGCCGGGGGGCGGGGGAGAAAGAGCCGATTAAGGCAGCGTCTCTTTCACCCCTGCGCCCCTGCACCCCTGCTCCCCCGCGCTTTTTCAACCCTCTAGACAACACGGTAAACAGGCTCCTCGCCGCGCAGGACGGCCAGACAGTCGGACAGCGCCATGCGGCCCATCATCGTCGTCGCGCCGTCGGTGTGGGCTCCCATGTGGGGCGTGGCGATGACGTTCGGCAGCGCCAGCAGCGGGTGGCCGGCCGGCGGCGGCTCGACGGCGAAGGCGTCCAGCGCCGCGCCGCGCAGTTGGCCCGACGTCAGCGCCTTATACAGCGCCGCCTCGTCCACCAGTTCGCCCCGCGCCGAGTTCACCAGGCTGGCCCCCGGTTTCAACCGCGCCAGGAAATCCGCGTCGATCAGCCCGCGCGTTTCCGGCAGCAGCGGCGCGTGGAGCGAGACGAAGTCGCTCTCGGCCGCCAGCGTCGCCAGGTCAACCAGCGTCACGCCCAGCGCGGCGGCCGTTGCCGGGTCGGCCAACGGGTCAACGGCCAGCAACCGGCAGCCGAAGCCGCCCAGCCGCCTGGCCGTGGCCCGGCCGATGGCCCCCAGCCCGATCAGCCCCACCGTCCTGCCCTCTAGCGACAGTCCAGACGTGCGCGGCCAGCCGCCGGCCCGCGTCGCCGCCGCCGCGCCGAGCACGGGTCGGGCCAGCAACAGCAGCAGGGTCACCGTCAGTTCGGCCACGGCCCCGGCGTTGGCCCCGGGCGTGTTCGTCACGACAATCCCGCGGGCCTGCGCCGCCGCCAGGTCTACGTTGTTCACGCCGACGCCGTAGCGGGCGATGACACGCAATGCGCCGGCCGCGGCCAGCGCGTTGGCGTCAATGGCGTCCAGCCCGGCGATGTAGCCGTCCACCCCCGGCAGCCGCGCCGCCAGTTGCGCCGACGATAGTGGTTTGCCTGTCTCGTTATAGGTGACCCGGCCGACCAACGCTTCCAGCTCCGTCATCAGCGCGGCGTCATGCTGCCCATACGACGTGGGCGTAACCAGGATGTGACAGTCGTGTAACGGTTTGAGCATGTCCCTGCGCTTACCTTGCCCACCGCGGGTTGTCAATGATCGCCGGCGATCCTGCCCGCTCGACCAGCAGCTTGCGGAAGCCCTGCTGCTCAATCGTTCCATAGTCGTGGCCGGCGTGGCCGGGGTAGGCGAAGAAGGTGATCAGGTCTTCGTCGCCGGTGTTGACGGAACGGTGGGCCCAGCGCGGCGGCACGTAGAGTACCCGCCCGGGCACCAGCGTCTCCACAGCCCACTCTCCCTCTGGCGTCTCCATGACCATCGCCCCTTGTCCATGCAGGCAATAGTAAATCTCGGCCGTCTCCAGCACCGTGTGGAAGTGGCCCTTGGTCATGTAATACTCCTCGCCCACCTTGCCGGGGTGAACGATGGAGATGCCGTGTAGCAATTCCCCGGCCACGTGGGGGCGATTAAGCTCGTAGACCTCATAGAGCGGCGCGTCCCCCTCGGCCAGCAGCGCCTCATAGGCAGCCTGGTCAAGGTACTGCCCGCGCATGGCCGACAGCGTGCGCCGGATGTGGTTGTCATAGTGTGACGGTCGGAAGCCCGGCGCGTCCAACTCGAACGTGAAGGGAAGATCGCTCATCATCAAACCTCAATCCCAATCAGGAGCCGGAAGCTTGGCCCCTGGTCTCTAATTCACTGCCAGCCTGGCGGCGATATGGCCGCCCAACAGCCCGCCTATCGTCGCCGCCGGCAACCCCATGTCGGTCAGCCGCGCGCCTATGATCGTGAAGATGCCCAACAACCCCGGCCCGCCGCCCAACTCCGCCCACAGGCCGGGGTCGGCCATATCGGTCGCCAGGGCCACGCTGCCGGCCAGCCCCGCGCCGGCCATCTGGCCGATCAGTGGCCAGACGCCTCGCTCCGGGTCATACTTGGGCCGGAAGAAGGTGTCATACTCCAGCAGCACGCCGGCCCGCGCCAGCTCGCGATGCAGCCCGAAGTCCGGTCGCTTGTCCACGTGGCAGAACACTAGCCGCTCCGGGGCCACGCCCTGCGCGATGAAGGTGTCCAGAAATGCCTCCACCGCCGCGCCGCGCTCGGTGTGCATCTCGATGGCGTAGCCCGTCTCGCGGGCCACGGCCGCCGCCGCAGCAAACAGCGCCTGTGGCGACGCCGCCAGGCTCGCTTCGGCGGCGATCTTGATCACGCCCGGCCGGATCGCCGGCGTCTCGCCAGCCTCTCCCACCGCGCCAGAGGCCGGCGGCCCGCTGGCGATCTGGTTGGTACGCGTCTCGATCAGTCCGTGGCGAATCTCATCACGGAACACGTCAGCCGCCGCTTCGGCACTCAGGTTGAACAGCGGCGCGTCCGGCGGATAGTAGAGGCGGCGATGGAAGCCGGTGGCAGCCACTACGTGCACGCCCGACCGCTCTGACAGCCGCCGCAACGCCCGGCCGTCGCGCCCGCAGCCACCCGGCTGGCAATCCACGATCGCTCCACCCCCGGCCGCGCGAAAGGTGGCCAGTTCCCGCGCCACGCCATCTTCGTCGGTTAACACCGGCGCGTCGGCGGCCCCGCCCGCTACCCGACTGATGTACAAGTGGCTGTGCGCGTCCGTCACGCCCAACTCACCTACCGGGACAGGGCCAAGCACGGTCATCACCTTTCCAGTAGACATAACCCGCCAGTCATGGACCAGGAATTGCCTTCCTCTCGACGACGCAATTCCTAATTCCTAATTCCTAATTCCTAATTCATAATTCATAATTTCTACGGAATGAGCGTCACCCGCAAATTTCGCCCGTCGGCCGCCGCGGCGAAGGCCGCGTTGGCCTCGGCCAGCGGAAACGCGGCTGTGATCAGCGGCGCGAGGTCTAGCCGTCCGCTGTTGACGATCTCGGCCGCGCGCAGGCAGTCATAGGTGCTGCACGCCGTCGTGCCGGTGACGATCAACTCCTTGTAATGAACCGTGTTGCTGTTAAAGCGAATGTAAGGATCGTCCTTCGCCAGCCCGCCGAAGTAGTTGATCCGGCCGCCCACCGCCGCCAGGTCAAGCGCCTGCTCTTGCAGCGCCTTCACCGGCGCGGCGGTGATGACCACGTCCGCGCCGCGCCCGCCGCTCTCATCGGCTATGACTGCGGCCAGGTCTTCGCTTCGCGGGTCAACGGCCCGATCGGCCCCCAGCGCCAACGCCTGGGCGCGCCGCCCGGCGGCCGGCTCGCTGACGATGACCCGCGTCGCGCCGCGCAGCCGGGCCAGCATGACGTGCAGCACGCCGATCGGCCCCGCGCCCATCACCAGGGCCACGTCGCCCGCGCCCACCCCGATCTTGTTCTGGCCGCGCCAGACGCAGGCCAGCGGCTCGATGAGCGCCGCCACGGCCGGATCGACCCCCTCGGCCACGGGCATCAGGTTGCCCTGGCGGATGGCAGCCGCAGGCACACGCATGTACTCGGCAAATGCGCCGTCCATCGTGATACCAATCGCCTCAAAGTGTGGGTCGAGGTTGTTGTTGCCGCTGATCGTTTCGCGGCTGTCGCCCCGGCCCATGTTGGGGGCCACAAAGTAGCGACCGCCGAGCGGATAGCCGGCCAGGCGCTCGCCCACGGCAACGACCTCGCCGACCACCTCATGTCCGGGGATGCGGGCCACGCCGGGCGGAAAGTGCCGGTGGCCGCCATGCAAAATGCGCAAGTCCGTGCCGCAGATGTTGGCCCGCAGCACCCGCAGCAGCGCCTCATCCGGCCCGATGGCCGGCGCCGGCACGCGCTCCACCCGCAAATCCTCCGGGCCGTGGTAGACGGCGGCTAACATCGTGTCGTTCACGCTCACTACCCCATGATCTCCTGCAAGTATACCGGCCGTTCTTCCAGGAACGACCGCGTCCCTGCCAGCACCATCGCCACCGCCCAGCGGCCATCCGCGCCGGTCACCTGCGGCGGACGCTCGGCCAGGATGCAGGCCACAAAGTGCTCCAGTTCGCGGATGTAGCCCCAGCGGAAGCGATCCGGCCAGCGGCGGAAAATGGGCGTCACCAATCCGTGGTCGCGGTCGACGCAGACCACGATGGACTCGCCCTTCATCTCGCCGATCTGCATGATGCCCTTCTTGCCGATGATCTCCACCCGGCTGTCATAGCCGTAGTCGCAGGGGCAGACGCCGGAGATGTGACCCAGCGCGCCCGACTCGAACTTGACCGTGGCGAGCATATTGTCGTAGAAGTGCTCCGTCGTCACGCCGCGCTCCGCCCCCTTGAAGTTGGCCACCTCGACGTACATGCGCCGCGGGTTGGAGGCCATCAGCCAGCGCAGCGTATCCAGATCGTGGCTGTTCACCTCGGCCAGATTGCCATTGGAGGTTTTCAGGTCGGTGGCCCAGGGTGGCGGCAGGCCGGGGCCGTGGGTCAGCGACTTGATCATCATCGGCTCGCCGATCTCGCCCCCCTGGATACGCTCCCAGGCGGCGGCGAAGTCGGGGTCAAAGCGGCGCATGAAACCTATCTGCAACAGGACGCCGTGGCGCTCCACCGCGGCCAGGATGTCGTCGCACTCGGCCAGCGACAGGGCCATCGGCTTCTCCAGGAAGACGTGCTTGCCCCGCGCGGCAGCCAGCACGGCCAGATCGCGATGGGTCGGGGTGGGCGTGGTGATGATCACCGCCTCGAACGCCGTCCCGTCCAGCGCTTCCTCCAGCGAGGCGTAGCGCCGCTCGATCCCGAACTGATCGCCCGTCGCGTCCAGGATGGATCGCACCGGATCGACCAGGGCCACGACCTCGCCGCCGGGCACGTGCCGGCGCAGCGTGCTGGAGTGGAGCTTCCCCACCCGTCCCGCGCCGATCATGCAGATGCGTACATTCGCCATACTTTCTCCCTGGGTTCGTTTCGTTAGGTGCAACCCATTTCAGAAAGTGGATCGCACCTGCGTGCAGAACGGCGATAAATCGCCTGACTACGAACCGACAAATAGTTGCTCTAACTGCTCCTGCAATCGCACGTACCGCTCCACCAACGGCTCGTACGCGGCGTGGCGCTCAGCCGAGGGCCGGATGGGCGGGCCGGCGGGGCGGGCGTGCTCGGTCGCCGTCGCCGCCAGGTCGTCGAACAGACCGGCCGCTTTCCCGGCAATCATCGCGCTGCCCCACGTGCCGAACTCGCTCCGGCCGAGGCGCTGGTAGGGCATGCCCAACACGTCGGCCTTGATGCCGTTCCAGGCGTCCGAGCGCGCCCCGCCGCCCACGGCCCGCGCCTCGGTCAGTTCCAGGTTGGGGATGTACTCGCGCAAGATGCGCAGGTAGTAGGCGTATTCATAGGCGATGCTCTCCAGCACGGCGCGGAAAAAGTGAGATCGCGTGTGACTCCAGGAGAAACCTAGCCATGCGCCGCGCATCTCCGGCGTCGCCGGGCAAATGCGCCCGCCCAAATGGGGGCTGAAGAACAGCCCCTCCGCCCCAGGAGGCACGCCGGCGGCTTCGGCGATCATCTGCTCATACATGTCATCTGACCGCCGGCCGCTGTCCGCCGACCGCGAGCCGTCGTTGTCAAAGAACTGATCCTTGAACCACCGCAACGCCTGCCCGCCGCCGGCGATGTAGGCCAATGGATTCCAAAGGCCGGGGATGACCGAACGCATCGTCAGCAATGCCCGGTGGCGGGTGTCGGCCACAAAGCGGTCGGTGCAGCCGGCCAGCACCGAGGCCGTCCCGGCCACGTCGAACACCTGCCCCGGCCGCACGATGCCCGCGCCCAGGGCGTTGGCCGCTGTATCGCCGCAGCCGGCGGCGATGGGCGTGCCGGGGGCCAACGCGAAGTCGCGCGCCGCTGCCTCGTTCACCTCGCCGATGACCCGCCACGGCTCGACGATCTCCGGCAGCACGTCCATCGGCACGCCCAGCGTATCACAAATGGCCGCGCTCCACGCCCCGGCCCGGTTGTCGGCCAGCCCGGAGAAGTGGATGAAGGTGTAGTCCATGAAGGCTCGATCGGCCGGCAGCCCGGCCATCTTGCCCGCCACGCAGGCTGAAGGCGTGACGAATTTAGCCACCCGGCCGTAGTCGTCGGGTCGCTCGTTCTGCCACCACAGGATTTTGGGGCCGTGGTCACACGTCGGGGCGCAACCGGTCAGCTGGGTAATCAGCTCGGCGTGATGCTCGTTCAGGTAGGCGATGTACGGCTGGCAGCGCATGTCGAGCCAGGAGTCGAAGCGGATGGCCGGCTCGTACTTCTCATCGATGGCCCCAATGCCGGCCATCTGGCTGTCGAAAGCGATGGCCGCCACGTGGCGCGGGTCAACGCCGCTCTGGCGCACACAGCGGCCGACCGTCTCAGCCGCGGTGCGATAGAAGTCGTCGTTCTCCTGCTCCACGACGCCCGGCGACGGGTAGTAGAGCGGCACGTCAGCCGCCGCCTCCGCCACCAGCGTCCCATCTGGCCGGTAGAGCGCCGCTTTCGTGCTGCTCGTCCCCAGGTCTACACCGATGAGGTACTGTGGTTGTGCCATTACTTGCTTCGATAAGTCAGCCGTCTGTCGGCAGGGGTGCAGGGGAGCAGAGGCGCAGGGGGAAAAGGGCTGCTAACTGACGGTCTCTTTTCACCCCTGCTCCCCCGCACCCCCGCTCCCCTGCTCTGTTTAAAGCAGCTTTGACAGGTACTCGAAGCTGCGAATCCCCTGCTCAATCGTCCCGCACTCGACACTGAGGACGATGTCCTTGTCGCGCGCCACGGGCTTGAGCAGCGCGATGACGCGCGGCCAATCGACTACGCCGTCGCCGCAGGCGCAGCCCACCGGCGTGCCCGTCACCTTGCCTCGTTCGGCTTCGCCCTGCTCCAGGCTGATATCCTTGGCGTGGACGTGCACCAGCCGGTCCAGCACCCGCTCCAGCCACTCATACGGGTCGCTGCCGCCCGCCAAATAGCTATTGCCCGTGTCGTAGTTGATGCCAATGGCCGGCGACTGCACCAGGTGATAGATGCTGTCTAACCCATCGGGCGTCTTGCTATATTGCTGATGAGGCTCCAGACCAATCTTGATGCCGTGCCGCTCGGCCACTCGCGCGGCTTCGGTCAGCGTATAGGTCATCAGGGTGTAGTCCTGTTCCTTCGTTGTCCAGAGCGGCTTTGGCCCCTCATCAGTGTTGACCACCGGCGCGCCGGCGTCGGCCGCCCAACGAATGGCCTGCTTCAGGTACTCGACACTGATCTCCGGCTTGCACAGCGGCGTATGGGCTGACAGGCCGGAGAACTTGATGCCCGCGCTCTCAGCCACCTCGCGCGCCCACAGCGGATCGTCGTACATGGAGACGGAGTGGAAGTAGCGGGCCTCGCTCAGCAGTTCGCGCCCCAGGTGAACCATCGGTTCGACGTACTCGTAGCCGATCTCGGCCGCCTTCCGCACGCCATACTCAAACGGCTTATCGTGATGGCGAACGAATTCCATGTTGATGCCCAGTTTAATCGCCATAACACTCTCCAGTTAGGGGCTAGGGGTTAGGGACTAGGGAAGAGGATTCTTCCCTAGCCCCTAGTCCCTAGAACCTAGCCCCTGATCCGCTCATTCGTTTCGTCTACCAGCTGCCTCACCCACCCCAGGCTCTTCTCGATCATCGGGCCGCCCTGGCCCTCGCACTCGATGCTGACGATGCCGTCATAGCCGATGGCAGCCAGGATGTCGAAGCAGCGGCGAATGTTGTCAACGTTGACGCCGTCGCCGATGGCGGTCTGGCTGACGGCGATGCCCGTCAACTCGCCGCGCATGGCCGCCGCCAGTGAGTGGCTGACGTCCTTCACGTGCACGTGGCTGACCCGGCGCTTGAAGCGTTCCAGGAAGGCCACCGGGTCTTGCCCGGCGATGAAGGTGTTGCCGGTGTCCATATTCATGCGCAAGAGCGGCGTGTCGAAGAAGTTCAACATCCGCTCCATGAACTCCGGCTTGGTGGTGTAATAGCCGTGTGGCTCAATATTGATGATCACGTTGTAGCGCGCCGCCACGTCCAGCACATTGCCGTAGATGCGCTTCATCCGCTCCAGCACCGCTTCGTCGGTCTCGCCGGCCGGTTTGTGCATGTGGTCGGTCGTGTCGATGTGATCGCAACCCGCCAGATAGGCCCAGCGGATAGAATTGGTGATGTAGGTCTCGCCCAGCGCCGGCGCGTTGGGCAAGGACAGGGGGTAGGCCGCGTCCAGTTGCGAGAAGCGCACGCCATAGCGGGCCATCTTCTCGCGCAGAGCCAGCGGGTCTTCCCAGAGCGAGACGTGAGGCTGATAGCCCAACCCGTGGAGCCAGCTCACGCCATCAATCGTGCCGCACTCGATGTAGTGGACATCGTTGCGCTGCGCCCACTCGAGGCACTGCTCAAAGTTCCAATAGGCGCTGTTGAAGGCGTCGGTGTGAAAGCCAATTTCGATCATGCTCCGCTCCCTGGGGAAGTTGATAGTTGATAGTTGTTAGTGGCAAGCGATCACACGACTAATCGACTGACCCACTGGCCTACTGACAACTATCAACTATCAACTATCAACTGTTACTCCGAAGCCGTCCCGCCCCAGTTCTCCGGGAAGCCGGGCATGCTTTCACAGCCGCACATGGCATAGTGCAGCGGCGGCATGCCGGGCTGGACGAACTGCTCCAGGTTCTCCTGAGTCACCGACGGCTGCGGCAGCCGCCACGGGTCGGGAACCTGCTCGCCCTGCAAGACCTTGAGGGCAGCGATGACCGCCGTGCGCCACTGGAAGGTCGGGAAGGTCGGGGCGATGGCCGTCAGGCCCTCCTCCTGCCACTTGACCAGGAAGTCTTGCTGGTCTTCGCCGTTGATGACCGGGTAGGGCTGGCCGGCGTCTTCGAAGGCTTCCAGGGCCGCCACGGCCGTCGCGCCCGCGTCCATCCACACGCCGTCGATCTGGCCGTGCTTCTGGATGGCGTCGGTGATGATGGTCTTCACCTTGTCGTTGTTGCCGTCGCCGAACTGAACCTCGACCACGTCAATGTTGTTCTGCTCGAAGTACTGCTTGGCCGCCGCCCAGCGCGTCTCCAGCACGTCCACGCCGGGCAGGATGCGCAAGGCGACCACCTTCGCGCCGTCGGGCAGGTTATCGGCCAGGAACTTGGCGCCGGTGTAGCCGAAGGCGTAGCCGCCAATGGGCTGCACGAACGTCGCCGGGCAGTCAGTCTGCACGCCGCGGTCGAACACGACAACCGGCAGACTCTGGCACGCCTCTTCCACGGCCGGGGTCAGAGCCAGGGTTGTGTTCGGGCTGACGATGAGCACGTCACAGTTGCCGCTGGCGACCAGGTCCTGGATATCGGCGATCTGCTTCTCATCGTTGCCTTCGGCATCCACGTGGATCCACTCCTCGATCTCCGGGTGCAGGGCAACCTCGGCCTCCATGGTTGTGTAACCAACCACGCGCCAGGGGTTGTTGACGCCAGCGTTCGAGAAGCAGAAGGTGTAGGGGCCTTCCTTGGCATACTGCGACGTGTCAACGAAGTTCGGCTCCAGGTATTGGTTCCAGGGCTCGCCCTCAGGGCCTTCCGGGACAACGTCGATCAGGCGGATCGAGTTGTCCAGGTCTTCCTGGCTAAAGAACTCGGTCGCCACGGCCGCGGCTTCCATGCCCAGGCCGGCCCCGGTTTCGGCGGCCGGTTCTTCGGCGGCTGGTTCTTCGGCCGCTGGCTCTTCAGCCGCTGGCTCCTCGGCCGCCGGCTCTTCGGCCGCCGGCTCTTCGGCCGGGGTGGCCGCACCGCCGCCGCCACAAGCAACCAGGGCAAGCATCAGCGCGATAGCCAGTACCAATAACAATGTTCGCAACGGTTTCATGGGATTCTCCTCCAAGCTTTATATTGGGTGAAACGATCTCACACACTTGCGTGTCCCCGGTGGGGACGCGTCCACGACGGATTCAACTCTCCTTGCGCGCATCACCTCCTTATCGTGTCTTTCTTGTGCTATACGCCGTGTATGCTACTGCGGCGATGATGATTAGCCCCTGCACGGCGTCGCGCAGCGGCTTGGGTAAACCCAGCAGGTTGAGCAGCGTAAACAGGAGTTCCAGCGCCAGCGCGCCGGCCATGGCCGCCGGGATGGAACCCCGACCGCCCAGCAGCATTGTCCCACCCAGCACGGCGGCAGCGATAGTCTGCATCTCCAGGCCCGTGCCGGCATCAATGGAAACGCCGCCCCGGCCGCCCAGTAGCACGCCGCCGATCACGGCCGTCATCGAACAGAGGACGAAGGCCGAGATGCGCATCAGGTTGACGTTGACGCCCGACAGGCGCGCCGCCCGCGGGTTGTCGCCCAGGGCCAGCAGTTGCCGACCATAGTTCATCCGGTGCAGCAGCAGCCAGTAGCCGACGCCGAAGACGACCAGGACGATGACGGCATAGGGGAAGTCCTGCAAGCCGAATAGTCCCTCGATGCCCCCGCGCCCCCACATGCGAAAGTTATCGGGCAGATAGCCGCGCGGCGCGCCGCCCGACCAGTACAGGCCAACGCCGCGGGCGATGAGTAGCATGCCCAGCGTGGCGATGAGCGACGGAACCTTCAGGAAGGTCGTGACCGCGCCATTGATCAGACCCACCAGGAACCCGCCCGCCAGCAAGGCTAGAATCACCCACCACGTGGCGTTGGGGTCGTTGTTCGCCAGGATGGCCCCGATGATGACCGTCGAGGTGACGACCGAACCGACCGACAGATCAAAGCCGCCGGAGACGAGGACAAACACCTGTCCCGCGGTCAAGATCATCAGCGGCGTGGCTCGCTGCAGGAAGGTCAGAAAGTTGTTCGGCTCAAAGAAGACCGGGTTGCGAATGCCTACCCAGACCAGCAGCGCCAGGGCGATGAAGTACACCGGGTTGATGCTGCGCACCCGCTGCATCAGTCGCGCCGCAAAGGACTCCTCTGTCCCCGTTCCAGCGGTAATCTGTGTCATCGGCCTTCTCCTATCCCTGTTCCGCCTTCGATCTGAAGGTGTAGAACCCGACGGCCAGAATGATGATGGCTCCACGCAGGATCTGCTTCATATAGGCGTCAATTCCGATCTGATTGAACATCGTGTCCAGGATGCTGAAGATGAGCACGCCGGCCAGCGTGCCCCACACGCCGCCCTTGCCGCCCGACAGCGCCGTGCCGCCGATGACTGTGGCGGCAATGGACTCCAGGTCGTAGAGACCGTCTGTGCCCACCCAGGGCGCGCCGGCCCGCAGGCGGCTGACAACGAATAGCCCCGTTAGCACCGCCGTGCTGCTGCAAATGACGTGGGCCAGTGTCAGGACGCGCCCGGTGTGCAGGCCCGATAGGCGCGCGACTTCCTCGCTGCCGCCCACGGCATAGAGGTGCGCGCCGTAGCGCGTGCGGCGCAGCACGAACCAGCCGGCCAGCACCACCAGAAACAGCACGATCACCGAGATGGGAACCGGGCCGATGGTGTCATAGGCGAAGGATTGAAAGCTGGCCGGCACAGACCCGGCGAAGTTCTCGAAGGTGGCGTTTAACAGGCCACGCAGGATCAAGCCCACGCCCAGCGTGGCGATCAGCGGGTTGACCTTGAGCCGGGTGACGAGTGTGCCGTTGACCAGTCCGACAACGATGCCCACACCGAACAGCACCAGCACCGTCCACCAGACGCGATTCGGGTCGCCGGCCATGAGATAGGAAGCGCCGACGGCGGTGACGCTGATGAGATAGGCTACCGATAGGTCAATGGCCGCGCCGAGCATGACGAACGTCTGTCCCACGGCGACGATGCCCAACGCTACTGACCGCACCAGGATGTTCGTCAGAATGGTCTGATTGAAAATGAACAACTGGTCGTCAATGCCGAAGATCGCATCGAGCAGGATGGCCGCAAAGAAGATAATGATCAGGATGCCATAGACCGGCGGGATGTTACTCTCGCGCAGCCGTCGCCGCGCCCGCTCCAGGGCTGACTCCGTCCTTGCCGGTGGTGAGATCGCTGCCATAGCTTCAACTCCAGAAAATTATGAATTATGAATTAGGAATTATGAACTATGAATTATGAAACCTCCGATCACCGGTCTTTGATTCATAATTCATAATTCCTAATTCATAATTGAGTCGCCTGCCCCGTCGCCAGTTGCATAATCTCCGCCTCGCCCGACCCGGCAGGCAGTTCGCCGGCGATGGCCCCATCCCACATGACGATGATCCGGTCGCTCATGCCGATGACCTCCGGCAACTCCGACGAGATCATCAACACCGCCGCGCCGGCCCGGGCCAACTCGCGAATCCGCTCGTGGATGCTGGCCTTGGCCTCGATGTCAATGCCGCGCGTCGGCTCGTCGAAGATGAGCACGCTCGCGTCTGTCGCCAGCCACTTAGCCAGTACGACCTTCTGCTGGTTGCCGCCGCTCAGGAAGCGCACCTCGCGCTCCATGGTGGGGGCGCGCACGTCCACGCGCTGTGCCAGCTCCAACGCCAACTCCTTGCGGCTGCCCGTGCCGTTGCGAAAGGCGCGCGACAGCTTGTTCTTCAGCGTGCGCAGCGTCAGCATGATGTTGTCATTAATGGGCTGCTTCAGCGTCAACCCCTCATACTTGCGGTCTTCGGTCACGTAGCCGAAGCGATTGCGGATAGCCTGGGCCGGGGTGCGGAATAACTCCGGCTGCCCCTTGATCTCCATCACGCCCTCGCGGAAGGGAACCACGCCGAAGATGGCCTGGGCCAGCGCGGTGCGCCCGCTGCCCTGTAGGCCGGCCACGCCGATGATCTCTCCCGCGCGCAACTCCAGATCGATGTTACGCAACGCATCGTTCGACGCGCCGCGCAGCCGCAGGGCCACGTCGCCGATGTCCTCCGGCCGGGCGCGGTCGGGGAAGTAGTCGGACAGGATGCGGCCGACCATCATCTCCACGATCTTGTTCATGGTGATATTTTTGGTCAGCGCCGTGCCCACCTTCTGGCCGTCCTTCAGCACCGTCACGCGTTGGGCCAGTTCGAAGACCTCCGCCAGACGGTGGGAGATGAAGATGATGGCGATGCCACGCGCTTGGAGCCGGCGCACCAGGTCGGTCAGCACGGCCACCTCTTGCGAGGCCAGCGCGGCCGTCGGCTCGTCCATGATGAGCACTTTGGCGTCATAGCTGAGCGCTTTGGCGATTTCGACGACCTGCTGCTGGGCCACGGACAGGCTGCCCAGCACGGTGGTGGGGTTGATCAGGCTCTCCGCCTCCAGTTCGCGCAGTACGGCGCGGGTGTCTTCTTCCAGCCGGCCGTAGTCGATGACGCCGAAGCGGTGCGGCTCGCGCCCCAGAAAGATGTTCTCCATCACCGTCCGTTCGGGCAGCAGGTTGAACTCCTGGTAGATGATGCTGATACCGGCGCGCTGGGCCTCCGATGGGTGGTTAAATGTCACCGGGTGGCCGTCGAGCAAGATGCCGCCGCTGTCTGGACGATAGGCGCCGGCCAGCACTTTCATGAGCGTGCTCTTGCCCGCCCCATTCTCGCCAACGACGGCGTGGACTTCACCCGGATAAAAAGCGACCGAAACGTCGTCGAGCGCCCGGACGCCGGGGAAGCTCTTGGTGATATTCGTGACTTCCATGATCGGCGGCACGTCAGCCGCCGCCACTGGCCCAGTCGCCACAGGTTCGGTCACAATGTCGGTCAGGAAACTTTCGGCCATCTTGTATCTCGCAGTTCATTCTTCAAGAACGCCAGTCCCTCGGTCGCAATGGCGTCCTGGCTCGGGGCTACATCGCGCCAGATGCAGACGGCGCGAGCGATGGACGTTACCTCAGGCGTAAAGCTCTCGATGACCGCCGCGCCCTCGTAGCCCACGTCGCGCAGCGCCGCGGCCACAGCGGCCCAGGCCACTTGCCCCCGGCCGGGCACGCCGCGGTCATTCTCGCAGGCGTGGAAGTGGTACAGCCGGTCGCCCGCCCGCCGGATGGCGGCGGCCGAATCGCGCTCTTCCAGGTGCATGTGGAAAGTGTCCAGGTGCAGGCCGACGTGCGGGCTGTCAATGGCGTCGAGTATTGCCAGCCCCTGCTCGACTACGTTGATCAGGTCGGTCTCGAAGCGGTTGAGCGCTTCCAACGCCAGTCGCACGCCGTGGTCGCCAGCGTAGGCGGCCAGGGGGCGCAATTCGGCGGCGGCCCGGTCGCGCTCCCTTTGGCGTGTGTCGCGGTCGGGGGCCGGTGTCTTGCCCACCGCACCGTAAAGCGGCCCGCCCACGACGGGGGGTAGCCCGCCCAGCGTGGGGGCCAAGCGAGCGGCGGCGTCAATCAGGCCGCGGATGTAGCCGGCGGTGGCCCGGCGCTCGGCGGCGTCCGCCGCGGCCAGGTTTCGCCCCGGCCCCAGCACGCCACAGGCCAGCACACCCAGCCCCAGTTCAGACGCTCGTTCGGCCAGCGCCGCCACGTCAATCGTCGCCGGGTCTTCAAAGGCGACCTCGATCAGGTCGAAGCCCATTTCCCGGACGCGCTCCAGCAGCGGCAGGTGCACTCCCGTATCGAAGGGCGAGACAAAGTTGAACGTGTTAACCCCGAATCTCACCGCCATCTCCGTTCACACTGACTGATTCACTGACCACTTGGGCAGACACGCCGGTCTGCCCCTACTGCTTGCCGACGGTGACCTTCTTTCCCGTCTGACTCGACTCGACCGCCGCCGCCAGCACTTCCATTTCCCGCAGCCCATCGTGGAAGTTGGGCGCGATCGTCCCGCCCGTCTCAATGGCCTGCATGAAGTCCACCACGGCGTGGTGAAACTCGTGCTCATAGCCGATGATGTGGCCGGGGGGCCACCAGTTGGCGATGTAGTCGTGGTGCGCCCCCTCGGTCGCCAGGATGGTGCGGAAGCCCTGAGCGTAGGCCGGATCGTTGCGGCTGAAGACCTGGAGTTCGTTCATTCGCTCCAGGTTGAAAACGATGCTGCCCTCGCTGCCGTAGACCTCAAAGTAGTTGTAATTCTTGCGGCCGGGGGCAAAGCGCGACACCTCGAATGAGCCGAGCGCCCCATTGGCGAACTCAGCGATAAAAAATGAGGCATCGTCCACGGTGACGGGGCCGCTCTCGGTTGACTCGCCCGAGCCGGCGCTGAAGGTGGCTGCGCCGGCGCCCGGCAGGGGGCGCTCCTTGATGAAGGTGGTCGTCATGCCCGTCACGCTGGTGATGTCGCCGATCAGGTAGCGGGCCAAATCCACGCTGTGGGAGCCCAGGTCGCCATGCGCTCCGTAACCGGCCGTCTCGGCGCGCAGGTGCCAGGTCAGTGGGAAGTTAGGGTCAACAATCCAATCCTGCAAGTAGGCGCTGCGCCAATGGAAGATGCGACCGACAAAACCGTCGTCAATGAGTTTTTTGGCCAGCCGGATGGCCGGCGCGCGACGGTAATTGTGGTTGACGTAGTGCACTACGCCGGCCTTCTCAGCCGCGTCCACCATCTGCCGCGCCTGCTCGATGGTCAGTGAGAAGGGCTTTTCCAGGAAGATGTGCTTGCCATGTTCGGCCGCGGCCACGGCCATCTCGTGGTGCAGATACGTGGGCGTGGCGATGTCAACGATATCGACGTCCGGCCGGGCGACTACTTCGCGCCAGTCGGTAGACCACTCCTCCCAGCCCCACGTCTCGGCCAGCCGCCGCGCGCCGGCCGGATCGACGCCGACGGCGACCTTTAGTACTGGCCGGATGCCCATCTCGAAGAACCGCGGCGCGTTCAGCCAGGCGTTGCTATGCGCCTTGCCCATGAACTTTGTTCCGATGATGGCAACGTTGAGTGTTTTCATCTATCTCCTCCTTCCGGTTACGAGGTACGAGGTCCTACTTCGTCTCTCGTATTTCTCCTCTCATATGTCATTTGATGGTGAACGCATTTTCCAGCGCCAACCAGATTCCCCCAATGACCCCCGCGTCTTCGCCCAGGCGCGAGTACTCGATGCGCAGGCGGCGCGTGCTGAGGGCGGTCGCCCGGCGCAGCGTCGCCTGGCGAATGGACGACAACAGCACGTGACCGATCTGGCTTACGCCGCCGCCAATGAAGACCGCCTCCGGGTTGTAGAAGTTGACCAGTGTCGCCAGCACGCCGCCGATCATCCGGCCGCTCTGGCGGATGATCTCGTTGGCCGCTCGGTCGCCGGCCGCCGCCGCATCGCCTACATCGACGGCTGAGAGCATGCCCCGCTCGGCCAGCCGCGCGGCCAGGAAGTCGCTTTCGCCTGCCTCGGCCCGCGCCCGCGCCCGCGCGGCGATGGCCGGCCCGGCGGCCATAATCTCCAGGCAGCCCTGATTGCCGCAGTGGCACACCGGCCCGTTGTAGTCCACGCAGATGTGGCCGACGTCGCCGGCAGCCCCGTCGGCTCCGTGATAGACCTGGCCGTTGGTGATGATGCCGCAGCCAATGCCGGTGCCGATCTTGATGAACAGGAAATTCTCCAGCCCCTTGCCCGCGCCCGCCTGACACTCGCCGCGGGCCATGATGTTGACGTCATTGTCCACGGCCACTCGGGCCATCGGGAAACGCGCGCGCAGGAAATCCTTGATGGGGAAGCCTTCCCACAGCGGCATGAGCGGTGGGGCGATGAGCACCCCAGGGGCGAACTCGACCGGCCCGGGCACGCCGACGCCGACGGCCATGACGGCCGTGGAGGCTGTGCCGCGCCGGGCCAACAGGTCGCCAATCAGATCCGCCACACAACCGAGGAATTCGTCCGGCCGACCTCGCACGTCGGCCGGTTGGGCGATGCGCTCCAGGATGCGTCCGCGAAAGTCGGCCAGGGCCACGTCGACGCTGGTCGCGCCAATGTCGACGCCGACAACGTAGCCCAGGTCGGGGTTGATATCGAGCAGGAAGGGGCGGCGGCCGCCAGCCGATTTGCCTTCGCCCACTTCGGCTAAAATACCGGCGCCGACCATACGGCCGACGATACCGGTCACGCTGGCGCGGGAGTAATCTAGGTGGGCCGACAGGTCGGTGCGCGAGAGGGGGCCATTACCGCGAATAGCGGCGACGATAGCCGCCTCCAGTGGCTCAAGTAGGAGCGTAGACGCATCAACGGGTGTCGAAGCGGCTGGCGAATTAGCCACGGCAATTGCTCCCTGAGGGCGAAGCCGCCGAAGCGGCTTATGTCGCTCGTTAGATGGGTTGCTTCATTTTCTAAAGCAAGACTTACATAGAATAATGTAAGAGCGCCGTTTTGTCAACGATGTCTGAGCGCCAAGTCTTACTCTTGACCCGTCTACATCCCTTATATCGGCCCTACTCCGGTAAACGGATCGCGGGGGATGGGTCTGAGCCTGGAACAACTGCCGTAGTATCAGTGTAAAAATCGCCTTGAAGGCGACTGAACCACAAAGCAAAGGGCGGCTCCCTTGAGCCGTCCTTTGTCTGTTACGTCACCGCGCCCGCGCGGCGGTTACCCCTCCAACGCCCCCAGCAGCGCCGGCAGCAGTTGCTTCTTGCGCGACACCACTCCCTGCGCCCGCAGCGTGCCGTCGGGCAGCTTGGGGTAGGGCAGGCCGCCCAGGGCTGGCACGTCCGAGGTCAACACCAGCCGGCTCGAGCCGCGCACCACATCGGTGACCATGAGCATGGCGAAGTTCAACCCCTTGGCGTCGCGCAGCTTGATCAACGCCTCGCGCAGCGGCTCCAGATGTTCATCCAACTCGACCAGCGACGTGACCTCTACCTGGGCCACGCCGAAGTTTTGGCCGGCGGCTTCGTAGAGCTTGAAGTCGTTGCTGACGATCTCCTCCGGCTTGCGCGTCGTCAGACCGGTGCCGGCGCTGACGACCTTCTCGCCATAGCTCTGCACCGTCTCGCCCAGCAGTGGTGAGCCGACGACAAAGGCCCAACGCCCCAGCCGCTCGGCGATCTCATGATCGCGCGGCGTGGTCGTGGGCGAGGTCAGGATGAGTGTGTCCGACAGCAGCCCGGCCAGCAGCAGCCCGGCCAGTTCCGGCGGCGCGCTCAGCCCGGCGTCGTTGATGCGCTCGGCGATGAGCGTCGAGGTGCTGCCGACCACGTCCACGGTGAAACGGATGGGCATGCGCGTGGAGGAGTTACCCAGCCGGTGATGGTCAACGATCTCAACAATGTCGGCATCCTCAATAGAGCCAATGGCCTGGCCCGGCTCGTTGTGATCGACCAGGATGAGTTGCATACGCGGCGGGTTCAGCGCCTCACGGTGCCGGCAGATGCCGACGTAGCGGCCGTTGTCGTCCACGACCCAGAACTCGTTGCGCTCCTCGCGCATGATACGGTTCAGCGCGTCGCGCACGCGGGTGTTGGCCTGAAACTGGGGCACGGTATTGTCGCACGCCTCGCGCCCCGGCATGTCCATCAACTCGCCGATGCGCATCTCCTCGCGGCGCGGGTGGGAGCCGACGGTGCGACTGAGGAAGTCGAACAGGCTGATGACCGTCACCAGGCCGAACGGTTTGCCCTCACTGTCCACGATGGGGGCGACGCCGCCGGTGCGGTTGGCGATAGACCAGACCTCGCGCAGGGGGTGTTCGGGCGCGGCCGTGTTCAGCCGGTGGGAGATGGCGGCGAAGCGCGGCGAGGCGTCGTTGAGCAGCACGGGCGGCTCGATGCTGAGATGGTTCAGCACCCACGTAGTCTGCGGGTTCAAGTGCCCGGCGCGGGCGGGGATGGCGTTGTGCCCCTGGTCTTGCAGCAGCCAGGCGTAGCCCATCGCCGCGGCGATGGAGTCGGTATCGGGGTTCACGTGTCCGACGACGTAGAGGGCGTTGTTCTGATTTCCGGTCATTTCTTGCTTCCTGAGAAGAAGCATCCACAGATTTCACAGATTACACAGATTGAGAGAGCGAAGCTGCGAATGCTTTGTTAATGGTTTGGTTAGCGGCGCGCCAGACGCCGCGTTGTAAGGTAAGCGCGCCGGCTTACGATCCCGCTATCTGTCCGCGGGCCGGCCCAAGTCTACCACATTTGCCGCAGTATAGGGGCTAGGGGTTAGGGGCTAGGAAAGAGCGCTTTTCCCTAGCCTCTAGTTTCCAATTACAGAGTGCGCATCCTCAGATGCGCGCTTCGTGCCTGCGCCGTCCGCATCTGAGGATGCGGACTCCGTGTGATGGGCTTCTTCCCTAGCCCCTAACCGCTAGCCCCTAGCCCCTATATCTGCCATAATCGCTCCATGCCCATGATCGACATCCGCCCCTTGCCCCGCTTCGACGCGCCGGCCTTTGTCGCCATCTCCGGCGGCTACACCACCACTGAGATATACCGCATGACCCGGTCGGAGAGCGACGCGCAGACTAGCTTCACCCTGACGCTGGAGCAACTGCCCGCGCCGGAAGAGTTTCGCTTCCCCTTCCCGGATGATGACCTCGAACGATACAGCGAGCTCGTGCCCAACGAGTATTGCCTGGGGGCTTACGACGGCGAAACGCTGGTGGGCGTGGCCCTGGGCGAGCCGCGGCAGTGGAACAACGTGCTGTGGGTGTGGGAGTTCCACGTCGCCCCGGCTTACCAGCGGCGGGGGATCGGCCGGCAGCTGATGGCGACGCTGGCGGAGCGGGCGCGGGCGACCGGCTTCCGCGCCCTGGTGCTGGAAGCGCAGAACACCAACGTGCCGGCCATTCGCTTCTACCGCCGCGCCGGCTTCGCCATCGAGGGCGTGGATATTTCCTACTACACCAATGAAGATTTGCTGCCCGGCCGGAACATGGCGGTCTTCATGAAGCTCAGACTGGAATGAACAAGCTCTCAGCCGTTGCTCGTCGTCCTCACTTGGCCGCCGCGCTGCTCTTCCTTGGTCTCGCCCTGGTGTTCTTTGCCCGCGCCCTGTTCCCGCCGGCCGGGCAAGTGCTGGCCGGCCACGACATGGTGGGCAACTACTATATCTACTGGGAAGTGGTGCGCGAGGCGTTGCGCGGCGGCCGGCTGCCGCTCTGGGAACCCAACATCTTCGGCGGCTTTCCCTTCCTGGCCCAGCCGCAGGGCAATACCTTTTATCCGCCCAACTGGATCAACCTGCTCGTCCCGGTGCGCGTCGGCGTCACGCTGCTCATGGTCTTCCACGTCTGGCTGGCGGCGTTCGGCATGTACGCCTACACGCGCTATCTGGGCGCGCGCTGGCTACCGGCGGTGCTGGCCGGGTTGGGTTTTGCCTATGGCGGGCTGCTGACCGGGCGGCTGTGGGCGGGGCACGGGCCGGTCTACGCTGTCTTCATCTGGACGCCGGCGATGCTGCTGGCGCTGACCTGGGCCGCGGATCGCCGCCGCTGGGCCGCGGCCGTGGTGGCCGGCGCGCCATTCGGGCTGTCGCTGCTGGCCGGGCACGTGCCGTCGTTCCTCTACGTCGGCCTGGTGTGGGCCGCCTTCGCCGCCTACCTGATCATCACGCGGCCGGGGCAGCGCCTCCTGGTGGCGCGGCAGGCGGCGACCGCGGCGGTCGTCGGGTTGGCGCTGGCCGCTGTCCAGCTCGTGCCCTTTTTGCAGTTCAGCCTGTCGTCGGAGCGGCTGGCCGTGGCCGATTACGCCTTCGCCACCGACTACTCCCTGCCGCCGGCGCACCTGGTCACCCTGCTCGTGCCGGAGTTCTTCGGCGAGCCGACCTCGGTCGGCTACTGGAGCGTGCCCACGTTCGAGGAGTTGACCTATTACGCGGGCATACTGGCCGTGCTGGGCATTGTGCTGGCTCTGCGCCGGCCGACGCGGCTGACGTGGTTCTACCTGCTGCTGATCGTCTTCGGCCTGTGGTTGGCCCTGGGGCGCTACGGCGTCCTCTACGAACTGGCCTATCGCTTCCTGCCGCCGTTCCGCTTCGTGCGCGCGCCGGGGCGGGCGGCCTTCCTCTATCTGTTCGCCGCTTCGGCGCTGCTGGCCCACACTCTGAGCGTCTGGCGCGATCTGCCGGCCGCGGAGCGCCGCCGCGCGCTACTGCCCTATTGGCCGGCGGCGCTGAGCGTGCTGGGCATCGCCCTCTTCGCTGCCCTGGCCGCCACGGGCGCGGTCTTCCTGTCCGTGCACCCCACCGACACCAGCGGGCGGCTGTGGCAGCAGATCGGCGGCTACGCGCTGGCGCTGGCGGTGGTCGGACTGGGCGGGGCGTTGATTTGGGGCTATCTGATGGACGATGCGGGGGAGCAGGGGAGCAGGGGAGCAGGGGAGCGCTTACCGGTAGAGTCCGCATCTGAGGATGCGGACTCTGCTCGCCCCCGCCCCCCCGCACCCCTGCCCCCCCGCACCCCTGCCCCCCGGCGCATTCTCCTCGCCCTATGCCTCATCACCCTCGTCCTCGTCGACACCTGGGCCTTCTCCTGGAAGATGGTGCGGCTGGCCTCGACGGCCCCGGACGCGGTCTGGACGGATGGACGGGCGATCGTCGGGGAGCCTGACGGCCGCGTCCTGCCCTGGGGCGTGCCACTGTTCAGCCAGAACGGCGCTATGCAGGTCAACTGGCCCAGCATCTTCGGCTACGACTCGCTGGAGCCGGCCGCCCACATCGCCCTGGCCTCGTCCGTGCCCGATCCGCGCTCGACCGCCTACGACGTGCTGGGCGCGTCGCACGTGCTGGCCGGCGGGCCGCTGGACGAGTTCACCGAGGGCGACAGGGCGCTGACGCTGCTGGGGCAGCAGGGGCGGGCCTGGGTCTACCGCCGGGCCAGGCCGCTGCCCATCGCCCGGCTGGTCTACGCGACCGAGGTCATCCCCGACCCCGCGGCGGCCATCGACCGCATTCACGCCGAGGGGTTCGACCCGGCGACGACGGCCATCCTGGACGAGACCGCGCCCTGCGAGTTGGGCGCGACGGGTGCGGGTGCAGCCGAGATCGCCGCCCACGAGCCGACCCGCTGGACGATTCACACTCGCAGCGAGATGCCGGCGCTGCTGGTGCTGGCCGAGAACGCCTACCCCGGCTGGCGTGTCACCGTGGATGGCGAGCCGGCGCGGTTGATGACAGCCTACACGTCGGTGCGCGCCGTCTGCGTGCCGGAGGGGGAGCACGTGGTGGAGTGGGTCTACGCGCCGGCGTTGTATGGGGTGGGTGGGGCGCTGACGGTTCTTACCCTAGTGGCGTTGGCCGGCGCTGTCTTCCTGTTGCACCGTTCGTAGTCAGGCGATCCATCGCCGTTCTTTTGTAGCGCAGCCTGTCAGGCTGCACTGGCGCAGCGGCAGCCTGACCGGCGCCGCTACGGGCGCAAAGAGCGCCAATGAATTGGCTAACTACGAACCGACGCTCCGACTCTAGCCGATCAGCGCCAACTCAATCGCCTCATACAGCGTCCGGCAGCCGATGATCTCAAGGCCGTCGGGCGACTTGCCGGTCTTTAGCTGGCGCGTGCGGGGGACGACGCAGCGCTTGAAACCCAGCTTGGCCGCCTCCTTCAGACGCGGCTCCAGTTGGCTCACCGCGCGCAACTCGCCGCTCAGGCCGACCTCGCCGAAGAAGGCCATATCGGCCTGCACCGGCTTGTCCTTGATGCTGCTGGCGATAGCCAGGGCCACGCCCAGGTCGGCCGCCGGCTCGGTGATCTGGAGACCGCCGATGACGTTGACGAACACGTCCTTGTCGTGCAGCGGCACGTGCACCCGTCGGGTTAGCACGGCCGTCAGCAGCAGCAACCGGTTGTAGTCGATGCCGTTGGGCGTGCGGCGCGGGTTGGCGAAGGTTGTGGAGCTGGCCAGCGCCTGCACCTCGACCAGCAGCGGGCGCGTCCCCTCCAGCGTGACGACGATAGCCGAGCCGGGCGCGTTGGCCTGACGCTCGGCCAGGAACGCCTCCGACGGGTTGGGCACTTCGACCATGCCCTGCTCCACCATCTCGAACACCCCCACCTCGCTCGTCGCGCCGAAGCGGTTCTTGACGCTGCGCAAGAGGCGGTAGCGGTGGAACGGGTCGCCCTCCAGGTAGAGCACCGTGTCCACGATGTGTTCCAGCACGCGCGGTCCGGCGATAGCCCCTTCCTTGGTGACGTGACCGACCAGGACGATGACCACGCCTGTCTGTTTGGCAACCTCCTGCAAGCGGGCGGCCGACTCGCGCACCTGGCTGACGCTGCCGGCCGACGAGGTGAGGCGCTCGTCGTAGGTCGTCTGGATGCTATCCACAATCGTCATGATCGGCCGGACGGTCGAGATGTGGTCGATGATGGCGTTCAGATTGGTCTCGGTCACCAGATAGAGATCGCGGGCGTCGATCTTTAGCCGGTCGGCGCGCATCTTGATCTGCCGCGCGCTCTCCTCGCCGGAAACGTAGAGCACCGGGCCGTGCAGGTTGGCCGTCAGTCCGGCGATCTCCAGCAGCAGCGTCGATTTGCCGATGCCCGGGTCGCCGCCGACCAGGATGAGCGAGCCGGGAACCAGCCCGCCGCCCAGGACGCGCGAGAACTCGGCTACGGGCAGCGCCAGGCGATCCAATCCGTCGGAGACGATCTCGTGGAGGCGCTGCGGCTGGGAAGTGGCGAAGCTGGCCCCCTTCTTGCCGCCCGCGCCCGGCTCAGGCGCGATCAGTTGTTCGACCATGGTGTCAAACTCGCCGCAGCGCGGGCACTTGCCCATGTAGACGGGCGCCGTCCGGCCGCAGGCCTGACACACGAATTGAGTTTGTCGTTTTGCCATGCCGCAAGTATAGCGGGATTTCACGCGATCTGTACGGACAGGGGGAGTCGAGATATTATAGTTGGCTCGATACTATGATTAACTGGCTGTCCGTCATCGCCAATGGCTTGTGGGTTGCCGGCCTGTCGGTCATCCTGGCCGCGCTCAGCTACACCTACTGGCTGGCCGGTCAGGCGGGCCGCTCATGGGGCGCAGAGTTGAGCCAACCCGGTTCGCTGCGCGTCTGTCTGGCCGGTCTGTTCCTGGTCGGTCTGGGGCTGGCCGGGACGAGCCGCTCGGCGTGGCAAGTGGCGCTGGCCGTCGCACTGCTGCTGGGTTGCGTCGTCGCGCTGGTTTCCCTGCGGGGGGCGTCGCCGAGATAGCCATGAAGAGAGTGACCATGCTCCATCGTTTGACTGCGCTGCTGGCGCTGCTGCTTTTGGCGGGGCTGGTGGCCGGCCGCGCCGCCGCGCAAGACGCCTACCCGCCGGCCGAGGCGACGCCGACCCTGGCCGCCCCGGCTGAATCGTTCCAGCCGTCAGCCGGCCAGCCCGATCCGCTGGCTACCCCGCCGGCCTACCCTGAACCGGCCGACCCGAGCGTTGCCCCCATCGGCGAGCCGCCGGAGGCCGCGCCGGCCGTGATGACATCCGTCCCGGCCATCGCGCCGAGCATCAGTAGTTCCGGCCTGCTCTACCTGTGGCTGGGCTTCCTGGCCACGCTGCTCATTCTGGCCGCCAGCGTCATCGGCGCCATCTTGCTCTTCGTCCGACGCAACGAGTCGGGCTGATGGACGAGGAGCGTCAGGAGCCGCCGGCTTGATCACCGAGAAAGCGCCCCGTCCGAGCGCCGCGTGGCGTCGCTACCTGCCCTGGCTCAACCTGGCCCTGGCGGTGGGTCTGGTCGCCGCCGGGCTGTGGTATCTGTCGGCGCGGGTCAGTCTGGCGGCTATCGGCCGGGCGCTGGCCGGCGCGTCGATGGGCTGCGTGGCCCTGGCTGTCGCCATCGTCTTGTTGACCATCGCGCTCAAAGCGTGGCGCTGGCAGCTCATGCTGTCAACCACCGACCGCTCTCCACTGACCCCTGCCGTCCCCTTCCGCGCCGCCTTCTGGGCCACCGCCCTGGGGCAATACGTTAACCTCGTCATCCCCTTCCTGCGGCTGGGCGAGGTGGCGCGGGTTTACGCCCTGAACCGGGAGACGGGGGCGAGCGCGGCCCGCGCTCTGGGCACGCTGGTGGTGGAGAAGACGCTCGACCTCATTTTCTTCGGGCTGACCATCCTGTTCGTCCTGCCCTTCGTCATCCTGCCCGACTTCATGGATCGGCCGGGGCCTCTGCTGTTCGTCCTGCCCGCCCTGCTGCTGGCCGCGCTCTACCTGCTGGCCTATCGCACCGAATGGGTCATCGGCCTTTGGCGGCGCGTCATCCGGCCGCTGCCAGAGCGGGCGGCGGTCTTTCTGCTGCGCGTGGCCGTGGCCGGGCTGGAGGGGCTGGCGGCGCTGCGCGATCGGCGGCGGATGGCGTTGCTGGTGCTCACGTCATTGGTCATCGCGGCGCTCTCGGTCGCGCTGCCCTACGCGCTGGGGCCGGCGCTGGGCCTGCCGCTCAGCGTCCTCGACGCGGCGCTCATCCACATCGGCGTCACCATCGCCATCACGCCGCCCAGCACGCCGGCCAAGCTGGGCGTCTTCAACGGCGCGGCGGCCCTGCTGCTGTGGCAGTTCGGCCTGACCGACGAGACGGCCATCCTCAGCTACACCATCCTCTTTTACCTCGTCGCCATCGGGCCGCAGATCGTGCTGGGGCTGATGGCCGCGTCGCGCACCAAGTGGCGCTGGTCGACCGCCATCCCGGCTGGGGCGGTTGAAGGGGAACAGGCGTGACCGAATTCGTCTCCGTCGTTATCCCCGCCTACAATGCCGCGGCGACCATTGGCGCGTGCGTGCGGGCGGTATGCGCCCAGGCGTATGAGGGGGCGTTCGAGTTACTCGTGGTTGACGATGGCTCGACCGACGGCACGGCCGCCGTCGCCCGCGCTGCCGGGGCGACGGTCATCACCACGCCGCGCGGCCGGCCGGCCGCCGCCCGCAACGCCGGCCTGCGCGCCGCCCGCGGGGCCATCGTCTGCTTCACCGACGCCGACTGCACCCCGCGCCCCGGCTGGCTGCGCGAACTCGCCGCGCCCTTCGCCGATCCGGCCGTCGTCGCCTGCAAGGGCAGCTACGCCACGCGCCAGACGGCGCTGGTGGCCCGCTTCGTCCAACTGGAGTACGAGGACAAGTACGACTTGCTGCGCCGCCAGCAGACCATTGACTTCATTGATACCTACTCGGCCGCCTACCGACGCGCCGTACTACTGGGTCACGGCGGCTTCGACGAGCGGTTCGACTATCTGGAAGACCAGGAGCTTTCCTTCCGGCTGGCGGCGCGCGGCTGCCATATGCTTTTCCGCGAAGCGGCCGTTGTCGAGCACTTCCACAGCGCCACCCTCCGCGCCTACCTGCGCAAAAAGGCGATCATCGGCTACTGGAAAGCCCAGGTGGTGCGCCGTTACCCCGATCGGGCTGTGCGCGACTCGCACACGCCGCAGGTGATGAAGGTGCAGATGGGGCTGGCCGCGCTGATTGTGGTCGCGCTGGCCGCCAGCGGCGTGGGACTGGCGCTCGGCTGGGGCTGGCAGGCGCTAGGCCCGTTCGCGGCGCTCCTGCTCCTCTTCGCGGCGACGACGATCCCCTTCGTCCGCAAGGCGTGGGCGAAGGATTGGGGCGTGGCGCTGGCCGCGCCGGCGTTGCTGTTCGGGCGGGCGCTGGCGTTGGGAGCAGGCTATGGGTGGGGGCTGTTGCGGCCGAGGCAGTGGTCAGTAAGCGGTGAGCAGTAAGCAGTATTCAGTGGGTCAGTATTCTGTAGGTCAGTGGTCGGCGCTCAGTGGTTAATGGTAAAGGTGAAAGGTCAGGCTGAGGCAAGAGCAGGTGCAACCTATTTCAGAAAGTGGGTTGCACCGGGGACGGGGGCGGCGGCGCTGGTCGTCTACGTGCTGACGCTGGCCCCTGACCTGACGTGGGCTAACGCCTCGGCCGATGGCGGGGAACTCATCACGGCCTCGGTCACGCTCGGCATCCCCCATCCGCCCGGCTATCCGACCTACGTCCTGCTCGGCAAGCTGTTCAGCGCCATCCCGCTCGGCCCGGTTGCCTATCGCTACAACCTGCTCTCGGCCGTCTGCGTCGCCGGGGCGGTGGGGCTACTGGCGGCGCTCATGGGGCGGCCCGGATCGCCGGCGTCCCGCGGGCTGCCCCCGCTCACGGCTGTCGCCGCGACCCTGACCTTCGCCTTCGTTCCACTCGTCTGGAGCCAGGCGGTCGTGGCCGAAGTCTACGGCCTCAACCTGCTGCTGGTGGCCGCGTTCCTCTTCACCTGGAGCCGCCGCGGCCCGGCGTGGCTGGCGGGTCTATGGCTCG
>NZ_JAYRVJ010000698.1:0-2698 GCF_041918635.1 Promineifilum sp. (SeqCode) | reverse complement strand
GATGCCATGCTTGTCTTCCGGCTTGCCGTAGCTGAAGCCGGGCGCGTCGCGCTCGACGACGAACCAGGACGGCCCGCCGGGGGCCAGGGCGAGGATGGTGTAGAGGTCGGCCACCGCGCCGTTGCTGATCCACTGCTTGCGGCCGGTGATGTGGTAGCCGGTCACGCTGCCGTTCTCCTGTACGGGGACGGCCTTGGTGCTCATGGCGGCCAGGTCGCTGCCCGCCTGCGGCTCGGTCGCGCCGTAGGCCATCAGCAGCGCTTCTTCGGCCACGCGGCCCATCCAGTGGGCCTTCTGTTCCGGCGTGGCCCCGACGCGGATGGGGTCGGAGCCCAGGAAGGTCGCCAGGACGCCGGTGGCGACGCCCAGGTCGATGGAGGCCATCAATTCGGAGACGCGATAGATGTCATACGCGCCGCCGCCCAACCCGTCGAACTCCTCCGGGATGAACAACAGATGCAGACCCAACTGCGATGGGTCGTTGAGTTCTTTCAGCACTTCTTCCGGGAAACGATCCTCGTGATCGAGCTTCAGCAAGTACTCCGTCGTCAACTTGCGCTCAGCGTATTTGCGCAGCGTATCGAGGATCATCTCGCGGGTTTCGCTATCCAATCCTGCTCCAGCCATCGTATTCTCCTTCAAAGAACGTGTGAGCCACACGGGGTCAGACTGTCCGGCGGCAAGTAGGAAGCGGTCGCCGGCGGCTCAAGGCAAGCGTCAAGGGTCTGTCCCGCGTTCCTGGGTCTTATTCTAAAGGAGAGTAGGGCGGGGTATTAGTGACAAATGTAATGCAAATTGGGGCCAAAAGGCATAATGCAGTGTGTCATAAAAAAGAGGCTCACGCAAAGACCGCCAAGTGCCCAAGGAACGCAAAAAGAATCTTCTCTTTGCGTTCTTGGTCTTCTTTGCGGTCTTTGCGTGAGCTCTTGGGGAGTACCCCCGACAGGACTCGAACCTGTGCACCTGGCTTCGGAGGCCAGTGCTCTATCCTCTGAGCTACGGGGGCGAATACGAGAGGGATTGTCCCACAGGCGGAATGGACTGTCAATACTGACCGAGTGCTTCGGATAGGCAGTTGACAGGAGAGTACTTATGCTCGTCACCTTGTTTGTCTGGACGCTATTTGGAGCTCTCTGGACTCACTTCCGCGCCAATTTATGCCATATCACTAGATTTGCTTGGGTTATGTGTTGGAATGATGACATGTAAATGAGCCGGGGGTACTCTTGCGTTTTCCCCATATGGGCAATTACAATATAGGTGTCACCTGGTGACCTTTGTTATCAGTTACCGAGAGCCAAACCCCCGGAAACCCAATGCGATAGACAAGTGCGAGCCGCTTCATGTGCAGGGCCAGGTCAAACACATGGCGCTGCCCGCAAGAGGATGAGAAGATGCACCGCCTACTTGGTTCGTTGTGTTTGCTGGTCGTTCTTGTACTGATGGGCTGCACCTCGCCACAAACAGCGACCGTTGAGACACAGCCCACTCCCACTGAGGAAGCGCAACCCGCCGAACCGAGCGCCACCGCCACTCTGGTCGCACCGACCGCGACGCCCGAGTCGACGGCAACCGCCGAACCTACCGTGACCGTCGCGCTTGCCACACCCTCCCTCGCGCCGACGGACACACCTCCGCCCGCGCCGGCCGCCGCAGGCCTCGACGGCACGTTGGTGCTCTACACAACGGTGGTCGCCGTTCCGGCTGCCGGCGCGGCTACCCCGGCGGAGCCGAGCTACGCCTTCCGCACCTTGCCGGCGTTACCCTTTGTCGATCCGGCCGTCTTCGACGCCTTCTACGGCTCGGACACGCTTAAGGATACCCTCAACTTGTTCTTTTTTAACCTCCGTCCCCAGCTCTCGCCGAATGGCCGCTACCTATTAGTTCCCGGCCTCACCACTCGTCCTGAATGGGGCATCGAGGAGGGCACAGGGACGTGGCTGTTGGATCTGGAAGCGGGCACAGCCCGGCGATTACTACCAGACGGCAAGGTCGCCACGTGGAGCCCAGCCAGCGACGCCATCGCCTATGTAGAGGGCGACACGCTCTACACGCTCGGTATCGCCGAGGGAGCCGCGCCCACGCCGCTCTTCCAGCACGAGAATCTCTGGTGGGAGTATGCCCACTGGTCACCGGACGGCCACTGGATCGCCGCGGTGAGCGGCGAACTGACGCCGGATGAGAATGGAGCCCTCACACTCACCTACTGGCTTGTGCCGCCCTCCGGTGAGCCGGCCCGCGAGTTGACCGTCCAGCAGGACATGTCCATGGACTTTTTCGCTGACGAGCTGTCCTGGTCACCGGACGGGCAATACCTGCTGATGCGCAATAAGCTATTTGATATGAGCGGCAATCGGCTCTCGCCCACACCCGCAAACAGGCTCGTCTGGCTGCCTGACGGTTCCCATCTGCTGGCAAACGGCAACGATGGGCTGCGGATCGTGACCATCACCGGCGAGGAAGTGGCTCGCATCGGCGACACCTTCGCCGAGCAGTGGGCCCTCTCGCGCGACGGCCGGCGACTGGCTTACACCCAAGGCTACAGCAATGAGCAAAGCGTATTCGTCTACGATTTGGAGCGCGGCGAGAGCCGGGACATCCACTCCGGGCCGGCCTCGCTGTTGCGCTGGAGTACCTATGGCAGATACGTGCTGTTGAGCATTGTTCAAGACAACACACCCCAGATCGTGGCGGTGAG
>NZ_JAYRVJ010000697.1:0-1881 GCF_041918635.1 Promineifilum sp. (SeqCode) | reverse complement strand
GCCTCGCCCGTGTTGCGCACGACGAACGTCCGCGTGACCACGTCCTTCGCCCCGATCCCGCCGACGTCAGGGACCGCTGCAGCCACGGCGACGGTGGGCTGTGGGCCGTCCTGAGGCAGGAAGGGGATGGGCGGGGAGTCGCCCATCTGGTGGGTAGCCTGAATGGGCCGGCCGGCGGCCAACTCCCCCTCGGCCAGCCCGACCGCGTCATCGGCCGCCCGTCCGGCAAAGTAGACACCCAGGCCAACCAGCCCCAGAATACCGGCAAGGAGGAGCACGGCGATCAAAAGTTCAGGCCGCCTGGCTTGATGCCTTTGTTTGTATTGAGCAGTGCGTGCCATCGGTTACTCTCCGTTCTACAAAGTTGCACTCAGGATAGCAGCGGACAATGCCGTCCATCAGCGCCATATGGCGTATTTACGGCTCGTCCTCAACGGTTCCCGCCGGCCCAGGCAACAAAGGGCATATTGACCACAACGCCGGGCACTTCTTCGGTTAGTTGTCCGGCGGCGATGGCCGCCTGCACGTCGGCCGCCGACTTCAGTTCGACGGCTGCCGCCGGATCCGTCCACGTCACCAGGTGGAGCGTCCGCAAGGGTGTGTACTCGGCCGCGCCGGGCGGGAATGGGAAAACGTCGGGCTGGAAGCCAAGCGGCCCCATGCCCGCGACGCCATTGGTGAAGACGTAGACCGGGGCCAGCGCCGACGCCGGAACCTCCGCCAGCGACGGTACGACCAGCACCGGCGACCCCATCATGTCGCTCAGCCGTTGGGCAATGTCGGGATCGGAGGCCTCGGTGTGGATGAAGCGTATCGCCTGCCCTTCGCTGTAGGCCAGTCCGGCCGGGACTTGAGGCGCGTTGCCCATCATCATGCCCATGCCGGGCATCGGCATGGGCGTGCCGGTGGCGTGCATCTGGGCCATCATGCCCTGCATGTTGCCCATCATCCCTTGCATCTGCTGCATCATCTCTGGCGACATGGGCACATTTTGCAGATCGCCCATCATGCCCTGCATACCGGCCATCATCCCCTGCATCTGCGCCATGACTTCTGGCGACATCGGCGTGCCCTGCAGGTTCTGCATCATGCCTTGCATGCCGGCCATCATGCCCTGCATGTCCTGGGCCAGGCCGCTCACGTCGGCCGCCGGCGCGAGCGTCGGTTCGACGTTGCCAGGCTGTATCGCGCAGCCCGCCAGCGCCAGCACGACCGTTAGGAGCGCTAAAACCCCCATGAACTGTCTTGACGATCTCATTGCCCTTCTCCCATGATTTACTAGAGCGAGTTATCAAGAGGAACACAGAGTCCGGTGTCCTCACCGGACCTATTTTCCTCTCATCCGTTTTCTCTATTAAGACTCAGCGCGGCGGGCGGCCCGGAACGAGCAAGGAACCGGGCCGCCCTATTGTTGCGAGTTGTATGAACCAATCGTACTCGCCCCGCCTTGTCGCCGACAGCGCCAATTGGCGTATTGTGAGGACGCGCACGCCGGCTTGCCACTTGCCACCGGCCGCTTGCTCCCCCGCTCCCCTGCCCCCCTGCTCCCCTGCTCTTCGCCACTTAGGTGCAACCCACTTCAGAAAGTGGGTCGCACCGGCCACTTGCCGCCTGCCACTTGCCGCGCTAACGTATGACCCCATGACCGACCCCATCCGCATTCTACTAGCCGATGACCACGCCGTGGTGCGGGCCGGCATTCGCCAATTCCTGGAGCGCGAGGCCGATCTGCGCGTGGTAGCTGAGGCCGACGACGGCGACGCCGCCCGCCGCCTCATCGCTGAACACCGGCCGGACGTGGCCGTGCTCGACATCCAGATGCCCGGCGCGACAGGGATCGAGGTCGCTCGCTGGAGCCGCGCCAATTACCCGGCCGTCGGC
>NZ_JAYRVJ010000696.1:0-3763 GCF_041918635.1 Promineifilum sp. (SeqCode) | reverse complement strand
CTCGGCCGTCGCCAGGGCCGCTTCCGCGCCGCGCAACCCGGCCTCCACCGCCGTCGCGTCCAGCCGGATGAGCGGGTCGCCGGCGCTCACGGCCTGCCCGGCGCTCACCAACGTTTCGGCCACCGTCCCGCCGGTCTGGAAGGCCAGGTCGGCGGCGCGGCGCGGGACGATCTGCCCCTCGGCCGTGGCCGGGCCTTCGGCGGCCGTGGCGGCCGAGGCGGGCGCGTCCTCGTCGAAGGCGACGAAGGCGGTCATGCCCCAGCGCAGCGGCGCGTCGCCGGCGTCGTCCAGCCGGACGGTGACGGCGTAGGTCACGTCGCCGCGCAGGTCGCGGGCCACGGGCGAGACGGCCGTCACCACACCGGGCAGGGTCAGGTCGGGCAGCGCGTCGATGCGCGCCTCGGCCGGGTCGCCGGCGGCCACGCCGGCCACGTCGAGTTCGGTCAGATCGGTCGTCTCCACCAGCCAGCCGGAGAAGTCGGCCAGGGCGACCGCCGGGACGCCGGCGGCAACGACTTCGCCCGGCTCTACGGCCACGTCGGCCACCACACCGGCGAAGGGGGCGGTCAGGGCGCGGTCGTCCAGGGCGGCCTGGGCGGCATCGAGGGCGGCCTGGGCGGCGGCGACATCGGCCTGGGCGCGGGCGGCGGCAGCGGCGGCGCTTTCGGCCCGCGCCTGGGCGTCGGCCAGGGCCGCGCGCGCGCCGGTCAGGCCCGCCTCGGCCACGGCCACCGCTTCGGGCGAACCGCCGGCCAGCAGCAGGTCCAACTCAGCCTGGGCCGCGCCGCGTTGGGCGGTAGCCGCGGCCAGCCCGGCGGCGGCGGCGCGGCGCTGGGCCTCGGTGGCCCCGCCGCTCACCTCGTCCACGGCCAGTTGCGCGGCGTCGATGGCGGCCAGCGCGGCGGCGTACTCCCGTTCGGCCTGGGTCTGCGCGTCGGGGTCGTCGCCGGCCCGGGCCTCCTCTAATTGCAGGCGCGGGGCGATGGCCGCGGCCTCGGCGGCGCGCAGGTCGGCCTCGGCCGCCCGCAGCCGCGCCTCGCCCGCCCCTTCCAGCACCAGCGCCTGAGCCGCTTCGGCCTGGGCCACGCGGGCCGCCGCCAGGGCCACGCCGCTCTCGCCCAGGGCGATCTCTTCGGGGCGCGGCGCGGCGCCGGCCAGGGCCACTTCCGCTTCGGCGGCGGCCACGCCCAGTTCGGCGGCGGCGATGGCGACCTCGGCCGCGGATAACCCAGCCTGGGCCGCCGTCAGGTTCGCTTCGGCCGCGGCCAAACCGGCTTCGGCCCGCCGGACGGCCAATTCCTGGTCGGCCGACTCCAACCGCAGCAGGGGGTCGCCCGCCTCCACCGCCGTCCCCGCCGGCGCGACCACCTCGACGACCGGCCCGCCGGCGGCGAAGGCCAGCGCGGCGCTGCGCAGCGGCAGCAGTTGCCCCTCGGCGGCCACGCCGCCCGCGCCACGCACGTCCGCGGGGGACAGGGTGGGGACGGGGGCGGCGCTCTCGGCCGGCCGCGGGGCGAAGTATTGCCGGTACATGAATAGCCCCCCCGCCAGTAACGCGACAATCACCAGCACGCCCACGAATGCGCGCTTCCAGTTCATCCCTAACTCCTGTTGAAGAAGAATCCACAGATTTCACAGATGACACAGATTAAAGAGAGAAATCTGTGTAATCTGTGAAATCTGTGGATTCCTTCTGACTGCTCGCCTACTGCCCGGCCGGCTCGGGGGCGAAGACGTTGTTGGCGACGCCGAAGACGTTCTGCGGGTCGGTCGCCGCTTTAATGTCGCGCAATAGCTCCACGCTGGCCGGCGTCAACGTCTGCGGCAGGAAGTCGCGCCGCAGCTTGCCGATGCCGTGGTGGTGAGAGATGGAGCCGCCGTGGGCCATGATCGTCTCGCGCATGGCGTGCTCGATCTCGGCGAAGATGCGGTCGGGCGCGTCCGCCCCCTTGGCCGAGAAGCCGTGGGTGAAGTAGATGCACACGCCGGTGTGGTAGACCTGGGTGATGCGCGGTGAGACGTAGGCCCGGCCGGGCAGCCCAAAGCTCTTATGCATCTCCGCCGCCCGCGCCGCCACCGCGTCGCAGACTTCCGAGATCCGGCTCCACGGCACGGTCGTCTCATACGTCTCGCCGATGATGTGGTAGTCGGTCAGGAAGTCGCGAATGTAGGCGATGGCGTAGGTCAGCATGTAGCCGCGCTGGCCGTTGTGCGCCCCGCCGGAGATGCCGCCGTGCTTCCTGGCCAGCCGCTTGATCTCCGCCTCCTGGTGGGCCACCTCGGCCGCCGCGCCCTCCATGACAATGGTCGCCGCCACCAGTTCGTGCGGGTCGAAGCCCTTCACGTCGGTCAGCACCGTCTTCTGGATGCGGCTCATCAGCTTGTCGCCCGACGTCGCCCGCCCCTTGAGCGCCTGGCCGAAGCGGAACTGCACGTTGTCCACCAGGCGGATGCTGGCCGGCAGCGCGCCCGACCGGGAGAGATCGAAGAGGAAGTCAGTCCCGGTCTTGAAGTCGCGGAAGACGAGCGAGCCGTACCTGGTCACCTCCGGCAACTGGTGGATGCGAATGACGGCGCGGGTGATGATGCCCAAATTGCCCTCGCTGCCGAAGGCCACCTGCTGCGGCTCGATGCCCATGGACACGCGGGGCATGGCGTCGAGGTTCTCCACGACCCCCTGCGGCGTCACCAGCGTCACCTGCTCGACGATGTCCTCGATGTTGCCGTAGCGGTTCTTCTTCATGCCGCTGGCGTTGGTGGCGATCCAGCCGCCCAGGGTGGACAGCTCGACGCTGTCCGGCTCGTGGCCGCAGGTGAAACCCAATTCGGCCAGCTTCTCTTCCAGCACCTTGCCGGTGATGCCGGCCTGGACGCAGGCGCGGAAGTTCTCGCGATCGACCCACTCGATGGCGTCCATGCGGCGCATGTCGACCGAGACGATCATGCGCGGGTCGCTATCGGGCAGCTTCAGGGCGCAACTGACGCTCGTGCCGCCGCCGTAGGGGACGAGGCAGACGTTGTGGTCGGCGGCCAGTTCGATGAGGCGCACGACGTCGTCCTGCGACTCCGGGTAGACGACCAGGTCAACGACGCGGTCGAGATGGTTGTAGAGCACCTGGTAGACCTCGTCGGCCGTGGTCTGGCCGTGGCTGTGGAGCAGCCGCTCGCGCCGGTCGGTGGTGTGGCGCGCCGCCGGGAAGGCCGCGGCCAGGTCGGCCATGAAGCCGGCGTTGAGGTTAGGCTCCGGGACGGGCTTGTCGGCGCGTTCCGGCTTGATGTCGTTCAGGTCGATCTGGACGCCGAGCATCTCCTCGACGAAGGGGATGAAGCCGGGCATGTCGTAGCCCGAGACGGCGTAGCGCTGGCCGGTAACCTTGACCGAGCGGTCAGGATTGACCACGAAGCGGGTGTCGGCGAAGCCCCAGCGGTGGCCCCAGGTCTTGTCATCCAGCCGCGCGGCGGCCTTGTTCAATGCTTTGTCTGCCATGGTGTGAATCTCCGAAAGCGTTTACTGCGAGGGCATTATGCGTTAATCCTCTTGCGGAGGCAACCTGGGGTAGGGGCAGACCTGCGTGTCTGCCCTCTGCGCAGGGGCGCACACGCAGAGGGCGCACACGCAGGTGCGCCCCTACCGGTTGTTGTAGGGGCAGACCTACGTGTCAGCCCTCTGCGCATGGGCGCACACGCGCAAGGCGCACACGCATGTGCGCCCCTAACGTATGGTTAACGGGCATACCAACGAGTCACCCCTCTACGCATTGGG
>NZ_JAYRVJ010000695.1:0-3909 GCF_041918635.1 Promineifilum sp. (SeqCode) | reverse complement strand
TTTCTTTTTTTTCTTTATTTTTCTCCTCTTTTTAGCTCTCTCCAATCCACCCTCCCCCCCTGCCCGCGCCCCCGGGCGGGCGGGGCGTGCCCCCCCCCCCGGGGTCGGGGCGCGCGCCCCCCCCCCCCCGCCCCCCCCCCCCCCCCCCCCACCCCCCACCCCCCGGCGTCTCAATCCGCACCACGTCGCCCGGCGCGACGGCGAAGGTGGCCTTGCCGGGCAACTCGATCACCTCATCGCCGCGGATGAGCGTGTCGCGGCCGGGCGCGCCCGCCGAGCCGCCGGCCAGCCCATACGGGCCGCGCCGCCGTCGCTCGGCGGTGATGGTGACCGTCGCCGGGGCCAGGAAGCGGATGGCCCGCGTCAGGCCGTCGCCGCCCCGATGCTGGCCCTCTCCGCCCGACCCCTGTCGCAGCCGGTATTCCTCGACGCGGATGGGGTAGCTGTACTCCAGCGCCTCCACCGGTGTGTTGCGCGTGTTGCTCATGTGGACGTGGACGCCCGACGCGCCATCGGCCGCCGGCCCCGCCCCCGCGCCGCCGCCGCTGGTCTCGTAGTAGGCGAAGTGGGACGCGGGCGCGGGCCAGCCGGGTGGGTAGGCCCCGCCGAAGGTCAGGTTGTTCATCGTCCCCTGGCCGGCGGCGGGGATGAGGCCGGGCAGCGCCCCGGCCAGCGCGCCGAAGACGACGTCGACCACGCGCTGCGACGTCTCCACGTTGCCGGCGGCCACCGCATGGGGCGGCGGCGGGTCGAGCAGCGACCCCGGCGGGATGCGCACGGTCAGCGGCGCGAAGACGCCCGCGTTCATGGGCAGGTCTACGTCGAGCAAGGCCAGCGCTACGCAGCGCAGGCAGTAGACGACGGCCGATTCGACAATGGCCGGCACGGCGTTGAGGTTGCCGGCCACGGCCGGGGCTGTGCCGGTGAAGTCGGCCGTCAGATGGTCGCCGGCGACCGTCAGCGCGACGTGGATGGGCACGGGCGCGTCCGTCTGGCCGTCGTCGTCCAGCGCGTCGGCGAACTGGTAGTGGCCGTCAGGGATGAAGCGGATGGCGGCGCGGGTCAGCGATTCGGCGTAGGCGATCAGCGCTCCGGCCTGGCGCAGCGTCTCGTCGAGGCCGTAGCGGCCGGCGATCTCTTGCAGCCGCGCCGCGCCGGTGGCGTGGGCCGCCAGTTGCGCGGCCAGGTCGCCGTCGCGTTCCCACGGCGCGCGCACGTTGCGCAGGATGAGCTGCCACACCGCCTCGTTGCGCTGCCCCGCCTCCACCAGCTTGATGGGCGGGATGATGAGGCCCTCCTGGTACAGTTCGGTCGAGAGCGGCATGGAGCCGGGCGACATGCCGCCGACGTCGGCGTGATGGGCGCGGCTGGCGACGAAAAAGTTGTCAGTTGATAGTTGATAGTTGTTAGTAGACGAGCCTTCTAATAACTGATTACTATCAACTGTCAACTGACAACTATCAACTGCCAACTGCTCCACGAACACCGGCGACACCAGCGTAATATCCGGCAAATGGTTGCCGCCCAGGTAGGGGTCGTTGAGGATGACCACGTCGCCGGGGTGGAAGGGGGCGCAGCGGGCCACGGCGGCGCGCACCGAGGCGGGCATAGCCCCCAGGTGGACGGGGATGTGGGCCGCCTGGGCCAGCAGTCGCGCCTCGCTGCCCTCGCTCAGGAAAACGGCGCAACTGTAGTCGAGCCGCTCCTTGATGTTGGGGCTATAGGCCGTCCGGCCCAACGTCACGCCCATCTCCTCGGCCACGGAGGCGAAGAGGTGGTTGAAGATGGTGAGGGTAGCAGCGTCCATCGAGTGACGAGTTAAGAAGCTCACGCAAAGAACGCAAAGTGCGCCAAGAACGCAAAGAATTATTCTTCTTGGCGCTCTTGGCGCACTTTGCGTTCTTTGCGTGAGATCTTCTTATTCCTTAAACACAGGCAGATTGCCCAGGGCGATAACCCGCGACCAATCGTCTTCCCCCTCGGTGAAGATGGCCGCGATCTGGGCCACCTCGCCCCTGGCCTTCAGCACCAGCTTCTCCATGCCGTTGAGCGTGCTGCCGGTGCTGATCACGTCATCTACGACGATGACGCGCTTGCCCTGGATGAGGGCGCGGTCTTTCTCGTCCAGGTAAAGCGTCTGTGGCGTGCCGGTAGTGATCGAGACCGTCTCAGCGCTGATCGCCTGGCCCATGTAGCTCTTGTAGCTCTTGCGCAGGACGACGTAGGGCAGTCCCATGAGGGCGCTCATCTCGTAGATGAGGGGAATGCTCTTGGCCTCGGCCGTCACCAGCACTTCGGCGCGGACATCCTTCAGCCGCTCGGCCAGCGCCGCGGCGGCGGCCTTGACGACGTAGGTGTCGCCCAGCATGTTGAAGACGGCGATGCGCACGCCGGGGGCGACTTCGAACAACGGAAAGTGGCGCACCAGTCCGGCCACTTCGACGGTATGGGTATCGCGTGAGTTCATTGTCTGTGCGCTCCTAAGAAGAATCCGCAGATTACGCAGATTACGCAGATTTCTGTCTACCGACCACGTAGGGGCGGGTTTCAAACCCGCTCCTACCGGCGACAAATGCCTTATCGGCCGGAGTTCGTTAGAATGAAGTGTACCGTAGGCGAGTGGCGTGACAAGGAGCAGACGATGAAAGCGATTGAGGTGCGAGGCGATAAGGAACGGCCGGAACTGGTGTGGGGCGAAGCCCCTGACGTGACCATTGGGCCGGATGAGGTGCTGGTGGAGGTGCGGGCGGCGGCCGTCAACCGGGCCGACCTGTGGCAGGCGCGCGGCGCCTACCCGCCGCCGCCGGGGGCCAGCGAAGTGCTGGGGCTGGAGATGGCCGGCGTCGTGCGCGAGGTGGGCGCGGCCGTGGCCGGGCCGCCGGCGGGTTGGCAGCCGGGCGACCGGGTGTGCGCCCTGTTGCCGGGCGGCGGCTATGCCGAGCGGGTGTCCGTGCCGGCCGGGATGTTGCTGCGCCTGCCCGATGACTGGTCGTTCGCCCAGGGTGCGGCCGTGCCGGAGGTGTGGTACACGGCCTATATCAACCTGTTCGACGAGGGGGCGCTGAAGCCCGGCGAGATCGCGCTCATTCACGCCGGGGCCAGCGGCGTGGGCACGGCGGCCATTCAGTTGGCGGTGGATGCCGGGGCGCGGGCCTTCGCCACCGCCGGCAGCGCGGAGAAGGTGGCGCAGTGCCGGGCGCTGGGCGCGGAGCTGGCGATCAACTATAAGGAGCAGGACTTCCTGGTCGAAGTGCTGGCGGCGACGGGCGGGGAAGGGGTGGACGTGATCCTCGACCCTGTCGGCGGCTCCTACCTGGAGCGCAACATCCGGGCGCTGCGGCCGTTCGGCCGGCTGGTCAACATCGCCAACCTGGGCGGGCCGAAGGGGGAACTGAATATGGGCCGGGTGTTGGGCAAGCGGCTGCGCATCATCGGCTCGACGCTGCGCGGCCGGCCGGTGGCCGAGAAGATCGCCATCACCCGTAAGTTCGAGGCCGACATCTGGCCCAAGCTGGCCGGCGGACAGGAGTCCGCTCGGCGGCTGCGGCCAATCATCGATAGCGTCTTCCCCATCGCCGAAGCCCAGGCGGCGCATGAGCACGTCCTGGCGAATCGCAATGTAGGCAAGGTTATCTTGCAAGTAGGGGAGTAAGAAGCTCACGCAAAGAGCGCAAAGATTGCTAAGAACGCAAAGAAGAAAATATTCTTAGCGTTCTTGGCGTCCTTTGCGCTCTTTGCGTGAGCTCTTATCCCCTATCCGATAGAGACCAACGCCGCCCGCGTCTGGGCAACGGCGGCGTCGAAGTCCAGCGCCTGGCCCCTTTCCCAGGCCGCGGCGAAGGCAGCCGCGCCCATCTCCGCCTCGAATTGCGGCCGGGCGGCGGTGACTTGCGCCCGGAAGCCGGGGAT
>NZ_JAYRVJ010000694.1:0-7235 GCF_041918635.1 Promineifilum sp. (SeqCode) | reverse complement strand
TAGGCCAGCAGCGGCCGGCGGCGGCACTCGTTCGACTCGGCGTAAGCCAGCATGGCCTGGAGCCGGGCCGCCGCGCCGGGGCGCTGGGCCGGGTCACCCTGGTCGAGGAGGAAGTTGATGGTCATCACGTCCCCCTGGTTGTACAGCAGCAGGCAGTCGGCCTGCAGGCCGTCGCGCCCGGCCCGGCCGATCTGCTGGTAGTAGCTCTCTACGTCCTTGGGCAGGTCGTAGTGGACGACGAAGCGCACGTTGGACTTGTTGATGCCCATGCCGAAGGCGACGGTGGCGACGATGATGGGGGCTTCGTCGTAGGTGAAGCGCCGCTGGTTGGTCTGGCGCGTGGTCGTATCCAGCCCGGCGTGGTAGGGCAGGGCGTTCCAGCCGTGGGCGTTTAGCTGCTCCGCCAGCTTATCGACCTGTTTTCTGGTCATGCAGTAGATGATGCCCGACTCGCCGCGGTGGGCCTCCAGGAAGTCGATGATCTGGCCCAGGCCGCTCGTCCGCGCCTCGACGGTCAGCAGCAGGTTCTCGCGGTCGAAGCTGGAGACGAACTCGGCCGCGCCGGGGATGCCCAGCGAGGCGCGGATGTCGCGGCGCACGCGCTCGGTGGCCGTGGCCGTGACGGCCAGACAGACTGCGCCGGGCAGCCGGCGGCGCACCTCGGCCAGTTGGCGGTACTCCGGCCGGAAGTCGTGACCCCACTCGGAGATGCAGTGCGCCTCGTCGATAGTCAGGCAGTCCACCCGGCATCCTTCCAGCATGACCAGCGTCTCCGGCCGCAGCAGCGTCTCCGGCGCGGTGTAGAGCAGCTTGATGTGGCCGGCGGCGACACGGTGGCTGATAACGACGTACTCATCGTAGGCCAGCGTGCTGTTCAGATAGGCGGCGGCCACGCCCATCTCGCGCAGCTGCGTCACCTGGTCTTCCATCAGCGAGATGAGCGGCGAGACAACGACGGTCAGGCCAGGGAAAAGCAGGGCCGGCAGCTGGTAGCATAGCGACTTGCCGCTGCCGGTGGGCATGACGACCAGGCTGTCGCGCCCGGCCAGAACGTTGCCGATGATGACCTCTTGCAGCGGCCGGAACTCGTCGTAGCCAAACACCCGCTTCAACACCCCTCGCGCCTCAAGAAGAGAGAAATCATCCGCAGATTGGGCAGATTTGGCAGATTTCTCTGGCGAGACGTTCTTAAAGTCTGCCAAATCTGCCCAATCTGCGGATAACCCTTCTTCCACCCAGCCAGACAGTTGGACGTAGCAGCGCAACTCCTCCTCCGGGTGCTCCTCCGGCCGCCACCAGTGGGCCAGCGACACGCGCAGCAGCGCCCCGGCCGGGATCACTTCTACTGGCTCCTGGTAGCCGACGAAGACGAGCGTGTGCTCCCCATCGGCCGCCGGATAGTGGTAGCGGATGCGCTTGCCGGCCGTGTTGCGCGTCAGCGGCCGGTCGGGCCGCCAGAACATCGTGCTGCGCGCCGGGATGCCCGTCCGCTCGGTGATGTAGAGCGCGCCGCTGGGGGCGGTCTGCAGCAGGCCGTCGTAGAGCGTCTCCGGCCCGCCGGCGTGGATGGGCAGGTGGCGCTCGATGAGGCCGGCCAGATCGCCGGCCCGGCCCACCAGCCGCTTGTGGCGCACGACGACGTTCTCCACGTGGGGCGGAATGAGCCGGTCAGGCGGGTCGGCGTCGATCTCCCACACCTGGCCGACCTGGTACTCCTGGTTGAAGTGGTCGTTGAAGGCCATGTCCGAGGCGATGAGGCGGACGGAGCGGCCGTCGGCGGCGATCCCGCCGATGCAGGCCCCGCCGCCCATGCGGGTTTTGGCGACGATGGTGACGTTCACCGCAGTGCTCCTGGAGAAGAAATCATCCGCAGATTTCGCAAATTTCGCAGATTTTTGTCGTTGGTTGTTGGTCGTTGGTTGTGACTGATCACTGACCTACTGGCCCACTGAATACTGCTTCCTTTTTACTGTTTAACCCCCGGCGTCAGATGCACCACTTCCACTCCCCACGCCTCCCGCAGCCGCGCGGCGACGAGGGAGCGGTGGCAGGCGGCCGGCTCGCGCTCGACACACAGCAGGGCCACCACGCGGGCATCGGGCGGCAGGTCATCCAGCAAGCTTTGCGGATCGAAGGGGCCGAGCACCTCCCGCTCGAAGGCGGTGACGAAGGCCGGGCTGAGTTCGCTGCGCTGGCGCCGGGCGATGCCGGCCGCGTCATCGGCCGCGGCCTGCCGCTGGCGCATGGCCGGCGTCGGGGCCAGGTCGAGCCGGTGGCGATAGCGGATGCCCAGTTCGGACAGGCGCGTCTGGAGTCGCTGGCTATTGGCGAAGGCGTAGTCGTGGCCGCGCACTGCCCGCCGCGCGCGGATGTCGCACAGAGTGTCCACGCCCGCATCCTGCAGGGCGCGAAAGAAGCTGTCGGCGTCGAAGCCGATCGCGCCGATAGTGACTACTTTCTCGATCACTCCTCTTCCTCCTCCACGGGCGGCCGGTAGCGCTTGCGCGAGCCAGTAGGCAGTAGTTCGTCGCCAAACAGCGACGGCTGGCCGCCGTGCAGCCGGGCCACGACCGCGCTCTGGTCAATCAGGTCGTCGTTCTCGTCAATGTGGCTGACGGGGATGCCGCGGCTTTGCAGCGATTTGGCGATGAGCTTGCTGCGGTGGCACTGCTCCGGCTTGCCCTCGCTGCACATCAGGGCGACGCGCCGCCCCTGGGCATGGGCGTTGGTCACGCGGTCGAGGCCGCGCCGGTAGAAGTCGCGCGTCATCACCCGCTCATAGTCTACCTTGCCGTCGGCGTCGTAGCAGGTGGGGTCGGCCGGCCGGCCGCCGAGCGTGTCGCCCATGAAGACGTAGCGGATACCGGCGCGGCGCAGGTGGGCCTCCAGCGCGTCCTGGGAGAAGTCGGGCTTGTAGCGCGAGAAGGGCCGGGAGCGCACGTCGAGCAGGTAGGCGATCTCGTACCGCTGCAGCGCCGCCAGAAAGCCATCGATCTCCCGCGCGCCGTAGCCGATGGTGAAGATGGGTGGGTGGCTCACAGTAGGGGGTATTGTAACCCCGCTTTGAAAAGAATGGCTACGGATTCCACGGAAGAGACGGATCAAGAATAGATGACAATCCGTTCTTGATCCGTCTCCTCCATCCTGATCCGTAGCCATTCTTAAAGGCGGGTTACCAACGATACCATCTCGCCCTACAGATCCGACTAATCTGTGGCTCTATCCCGCCCCGCGTATGGTATAATGGGAGGAAAGACCGTAGCCGGGAATCTCGTGCGTCTTGTGGGGTGGCTACGTCTGTAACACCATCTGGCTCGGTCTCGCCTCCAGTCCGTCACAGACGCGGCGCCCCAAGGAGAACTGGCGATGAACAGCCACTGCGTCGGTTCCGCGCGGAGGCGATCGCTCCCTCGGCATATGTCTCTGCTGCTACTGTGCCTCGTCCTTATCCTTCTGGCCGGCGGCGCTCAGGCCACGGGCCTCTCGCCCGGTCTGAAGGCGGCCGGTGAGGCCGGCTCGACGCGCCTGGTGTCCGCCGACGTCAATGGCGCGCCGGCCCGCTTCGCCGCCAACTTCCCGGCCATCTCGCTCAATGGGCGCTTTGTTGCCTTCCAGTCGCGCACCGCCAACCTGACGGCGGGCGACACGAACGGGCGCAGCGACGTCTTCGTCTACGACCTGCAATCGGGCGTGATGGAACTCGCCTCGCTGGCGACCACTGGCGACCAGGCCGACGACGATTCGACCGAGGCGTCCCTCTCCGGCGATGGGCGCTACGTGGTCTTCACCTCCGAGGCGTCCAACCTGGCGCGCCGCGGCAACGAGCCTTATCGCGGGCCGGGCATCAACGTCTTTCGCCACGACCGCCAGACGGGCGCGACCATCGCCGTCTCGGTCAACAACCAGGGCGCGCCGGCCGACCGCCACGCCTGGCTGGGCGACATCTCCTCCGACGGCAACTTCGTCACCTTCACCTCCCATTCCAATTCGCTCGTGACGCCGGATCGGAACGGCATCAAGCGCGACGCGTTCATCCGTGACGTGAATGGGGGAACCACCGCGTACGTCGACCTGCTGCCCAACGGCGAAAACCCGTGGAGCGGCGGCTCGCTGACGTCGGTGGCCGAGGGCGGCCGGATGGTGGCCTATCGCTCGCTGGCGCGCGACCTCGTGCCGCGCGACACGAACGCCGCGTTCGACATCTTCGTGCTCGACCGGGCAGCCCATACCACCCGGCGCGTGTCCGTCGCCAGCAACGGCGACCAGAACCCCCGGGAGTCGCACTACCCCGACATCTCCAACGACGGCCACTGCGTGGTCTTCCAGACGACCGGGGCGCTGGTGGCGCACGACACCAACGGCGTGCTCGACATCTATCTCCACGACCTGCGCACGGGCGAGACCGTGCTGGTGTCGGTCGCCTCGAACGGCGCCGCGGGCAACGGCCCATCCATCATGGCCGACGTGTCGGCCGACGGCCGGTACGTGGCCTTCTCATCCCAGGCGACCAACCTCGTCCCCAACGATGCCAACGCCAACTCCGACATCTTCGTCCACGACTGGCAGACGGGCCAGACCGTCCGCGCCTCGGTCAATAGCGCGGGCCAGGAGGGCAACGGGGCCTCGACCATGCCGGCCATCTCCGGCGACGGTCGGGTGGTCGCCTTTGTCTCGACGGCGCGGCTGGTCGGTGGGGTGACGACATCGATCCCGCAGGTGTACGTGCGCAATCTGTCTGGCGCGGCGACCTACACCATCGCCGGTCGCATTACCACGAGCGACGGCGCGCCCCTCGCCGGCGCGCGCGTCGCCGCCGGCGGCCGCGTGGCCGAGACGGGCGACAACGGCCGCTACACCTTGACCGACCTCCTGGCCGGCGATTACACGCTGACGGCGACGAAAGCTGGCTATCGCTTTGAGCCAGCGTCGCGCGACGTGACCGTGCCGCCGGACGCCGCGGAACAGGACTTCACCGCCATTCCCGTCGCGACCTACGCCGTTCGAGGCGTGGTGACGGCCGCCGCGGGGCCGTTGGCGGGCGTGACCGTCTCCAATGGGGCTGGCGACTCGGCCGTCACCGACGCGCAGGGGCGATACGAGCTGGCGCTGCCGGAAGGGGCGCATACGCTGACGCCCGCGCTGGCCGGCTATGCCTTTGAGCCGCCGTCGCGCGAAGTCAACGTCCCACCCGACCTGGAAGGGGTTGACTTCACCGCTACATCGCAGGCCGGTTCCTCGATCAAGGGCTTTGTCAAGTACGCAGACGGCACGCCCATCGGCGGCGCGACTGTCTCTGATGGCGCGGGCCACACGGTCAAGACCAACCTGAGCGGCCGGTACGAATTCACCAACCTGCCCGCCGGAACCTACACGATCACCGTCGCCAAGGGCGCGATGACCTTCCGGCCGGCCTCGCGTATCGTGACTGTGCCGCCGGACGCGGTGAGGCAGGGGTTTACCGGTAGCAATTAGTTTCAGGCGCGACCCACTTTCTGAAGTGGGTCGCACCTGAGTCTTTACCCCCGCGCCTCCGCTAACCGTTCCAGGTTTTCTAGCGGTATCCGCGCCATCAAAATGTCGCTCGGCATGATCAGCCCCAGCGCCCAGGCGAAGTCGCGGCGGGTGTCGCTGGTGTAGTAGGTGGTATAGAGGTAACCGTCTTTCAGCGCTGCCCCGGCATAGGACGTGTCGCCGGCGCTGGGCAGGTCGGACAGGTGGATGAGCGCGTCCGGCCGCACTTCGTAGAGGGCCGTCCGCTTGCGCCCCAACAGGCTCGACATGCCGAACCACTTGTCGCGCCCCTCCGGGTCAAAGCGCCCCACGGCGTAGACGCGGCCGTTGTAGGCGAACAGCGCCGGCCCGTCCAGCCGGGCGGTCAGGCTGCGCGTCGTCGCCCACTCCGTGTAGGGCGGCTCGGCCACAGCCAGCAGCGTTGCCGCGTGGTGCGAACCCTGGTGCCACGCCCGGTCGTCCCCCTCCAGCCGCGCCGTCGCCAGCAGCCGGCCGTCGGGCAGGAACTCCCCGGCCGTCTCGTCGTTGCGATCCCCCTCGTGGATGTCGGAGACGTGCTCCCAGTTCAGCCCGTCCGTGGAGCGGAACAGCGCCGACTTGCCGTGCTCGTGCCAGTAGGCGGTGACGTACCACGTCGCGCCGTCGCGGCTCTTCGGCTCCCAGAACAGCCAGCCGTCCGGCCCCACCTGTTCGAAGGGCGTCCAGTTTAGCCCGTCGGCGCTGGTGGAGACGACCGTGCCGTAAGGCTCTGGCTCGAAGCCGGTGTTGGGCAGGGCGTAGAGGAACAGCCGGTCGCCGATGGCCGCGAACTTGGGGTCGCGGATGTCGTTCCCTTCCACGCCCAGGACGGCCACCTCTTCCCAGGCGCGGCCGTCGGCCGAGCGACGCACGACCAGCCGCGACCCCGTGTTGCCCATGTGGAAGCGGGAGCGGGCATGGACGAGGTAGAAGGCATCCTGCCAGTAGATGAGGTGGGTGTTGGAGTTGTGCAGGCCGTCGCTGACCACCGGCCACACCTCCGCGGCCAGCGCCGGATCGACCTGGGCCGCGTTGGGCCGGAAGTACCAGATGCCCAGCACGGCCAGCACGAACGCCAGCAGGATAGCCAGCGTCACCCCCAGCGCGATCAGAGCCTGCCGCGCCGCGCTCAGCCGCTCTGGCTGTTCCTGGGGGCTAATAGTCTCCGTCGTCTTCGTCACCCTGGTACGTGTCCTCGTTGTCCTCGTCCTCGTCGCCAAAGCCCCGGCCGAAGAACGCCTCGGGGTCGAAGCTGCCCGCGCTGCCGCGCCCGCCCTCCTCGTCGGCCCAGTCGAGCCGGATGGGATAGGCGCTGATGACTTCCAGGCTGGCCTCGCATTCGGGACAGACGATCATCTGCCCGGTATCCGGCCTCTGTTCGAAGTAGATGCGCGAGTCACATACGGGGCAGCGGGCCATGAGCGAGGGGTCTTTGTCGGACATCGGTATCTCTCCTTCAGCGAACGAACGACGAGCAGACCTGGCAGGTGTGGGCGTGGGGGGGCGCGCGCAGGGCGCCCCCCCCCCCACCGCGCACGGGCTTAATAAGCAAGAATGATTGAGATAGGAGGCGGGTATCTACACCAGCCGCATCAAGACGGAGATGGCGCACGAGTTCCATTACCTGTGCCCGGCCCCGCTGCCGGCGGCGCTGTTGGAGGAGTTGAACTGGCTGGCCGCGGCTACCTTCCGTGTCACCGGCTGTT
>NZ_JAYRVJ010000693.1:0-3664 GCF_041918635.1 Promineifilum sp. (SeqCode) | reverse complement strand
GCTGGCCGCTCTTGTGCGTCGCCAGCGCGCCCAGGTTGGGCACGGGCGGGATCAATGGCAGGAAGCGCCCCATCGCCTGAAGTAGCTGGAGCAGGTTCGTGCCCTGCCGCTCCTGCTCGTGAGCCAACGCCACCAGCCGGCTCGTCAGCCGCTCCGGCGAGCTGTTCTCCAGCTCTGCCCGGTCGATGTCGGCCATCAGCGGCAGCAGAGGGCCCAGCCGGCGCACCACGGCGGCCACGTTGACCGTGTTTGTCGCGTCCGTCGTGAAGTCGCCCACCACCCGCTCGACCTCGCCGCGGATAAAGCCGGCGTAGTCGTCGACGTAGTGGTCGATCAGCTCCTCGACAGCCTGGTCGAAGGCGGCGTCCACCTTCTCGTCCAGGTCGACCTCCCCGCCCATCAGGAGCGTCCGCCGCTCGGCGTAAACGGCCTGGCGCTGCTTGCTCATCACGTCGTCGTACTCGACGACGTTCTTGCGCATGTCGAAGTTGTACCCCTCGACACGCTCCTGCGAGCTTTCGATGATCCGGTCGAGAAGGCCCGCCTCGATGGGCATGTCTTCCGGCAAGTTGGTGCGGGACATGAAGCCCTTCAGCCGCTCGCCGCCGAAGCGCCGCATCAGGTCGTCCTCCAGCGACAGGAAGAAGCGCGACGAGCCGGGGTCGCCCTGGCGGGCGGCGCGGCCACGCAACTGGTTGTCGATGCGCCGCGACTCGTGCCGCTCCGACCCGACGACGTGCAGCCCACCCAGCCGCCAGATGTTTTCCTTGTCGCGCCGCGCCTGTTCGCGCAACTCCTGGATACGGGTGATGTGTTGCGGCCCCAGGCCGGGGATGTCGGCCGCCAGTTGTTGCGCCTCGTTCAGCCGCTCGCCCAGGACGGCGCGGATGAGCGCGGCGCGGGCGTTGTAGTGGCGCTCGAACGTCTCCTCGGCCAGGAATTGGGCCAGGTGCTTCTCGTCAGCGTGGACGTTCTGGTAGCGCACCAGCTCGTTCCAGCGGCGCATGATCTCGTCCACCAGGGCGACATCTTTGTCCAGCCCTTCGACGAAAGCCCGCGCCTCGGCCAGCTGGCCGGCGCGCGCCAGCCGCAACGTGTTCAGCAGATCGTTGTAGTCAATGCCGTATGGCTCCTGGAGCGTCCGCGCCAGGTAGCCAATGATCTGCACCTGCTCGATCTCCACCAGCGCGGCATCAAAACGGGCGCGCGTCTCCAGCAGGGCATCGACCAGATCCTCGGTCAGCCGGTTGCTCTTGCGCGCCACATCGCGCGCCGCTTCCTCGCCCTCGGTCACCAGTTTCACGGCCAATTGCCCAAGCATCGGCCGGTCGAACATCTCCTTTTCCAGCGCCTCGGCCGCCAGCCCCTCGGCGTTGCCGCCCAACAGGATGTCGGTGCCGCGGCCGGCCATGTTGGTCGAGATGGTCACCGCGCCGGGCCGGCCGGCCTGGGCGACGACGAGCGCCTCGGACTGATGTATCTTAGCATTCAGCACCGCGTGGGGGATGCGCTCGCTATCCAGCAAGCGGGAGATGGTCTCGGAGTGCTCGACCGAGGTTGTGCCGACCAGAATGGGCCGCCCCGTCGCGTGGACGCGCTTGATCTCATTGATGATGGCCTGGTCTTTGGCCGGCGACGTGCCGTAGACCTGGTCGGGATAGTCGAGCCGCTTGTAGTAGACCGGCTCGCCCGTCCCTGGTCGCACGTAGACGGTAGCCTCCGCGCCGTCCATCTTCTCCTTGCGCGTCTCCAGCGGCATCTGGCCGGTGTCGACAATGTACTCAACGTTGGTCGGCAGCGGGGTGACGCCCAACTCATAGATTTTGTCGAACTCTTCAGCATCGGTCAGCGCCGTACCGGTCATACCGGCCAGCTTGTCATAGAGGCGGAAGTAGTTCTGCAGGGTGATGGTCGCCACCGTGACCGTCTCGCGCTTGACGTTGACGCCCTCCTTGGCCTCGATGGCTTCGTGCAGGCCGTCGGAGTAGCGGCGGCCGGGCATGAGGCGGCCGGTGAAGTCGTCAACGATGATGACCTCGTCCCCCTGAACGACGTAATCCACGTCGCGCTTGAACAGGTATTGGGCGCGCAGGGCATTGTCGAGATAGTAGGTCAGGTGGTAGAAGCGCGGGTCGTAGAGGTTGTCCCCGGCCTCAGTGTCAAGCTCAGTAATGCGCCGTTCGATCTCGGCGATGCCCATTTCGGTCAGGCTGATGCTGCGGCTCTTCTCATCGATGTCATAGTGGCCGTTCGGCTCCTCCTCTTCGTCGGCCGTGTTGGCCCGCAGCCGGCGCACGTAGTCGGCGAAGCGCACGTAGTCGCTGCCGGAGCGCGCCGCCGGGCCAGAGATGATGAGGGGCGTCCGCGCCTCGTCGATGAGGATATTGTCCACCTCGTCGATGATGGCGTAGTGGAGGCTGCGCTGCACCAGTTGATCTTTGCTCGTCGCCATGTTGTCGCGCAGGTAGTCGAAGCCAAACTCGCTGCTGATGCCATAGGTGATGTCGGCCTGGTAGGCCTGCTGGCGGGTGCACGGCCGCCAGTGCACCAGCCGCTCATCCTCCAGTTCCGCACCGGGGTTGACGTATTCCGGGTCAAAGAGGGCCGAGAACTGGAGCGGGCCGATGACGCCGACGGACAGGCCGAGCATGTGGAACACCTGGCCCATCCAGCCGCCGTCGCGCCGGGCCAGGTACTCGTTGACCGTGACCAGGTGAACGCCCTGGCCGGCCAGCGCGTTCAGGTAGAGCGGCAGCGTGGCGACGAGCGTCTTGCCCTCGCCGGTACGCATCTCGACCACTTCGCCCTGGTGGAGCAATATGCCGCCCATGAGCTGCACGTCATAGTGGCGCAGGCCGATGCTGCGGCGCGACGCCTCGCGGACGAGGGCGAACGCCTCCGGCAGCACGTCATCGAGCGACGCGCCGCCGCCCACCCGCTCTTTCAGGGTAGCGGTACGCTCGCGCAGCACCTCATCCGGCACTCCCTTTAGCGCGGCCTCCAGTTCGCTAATGGCCGCCACCGTGGGGCGCAGGTTATTGATGATCTTCTTGTTCGGGTCACCGACGATGCTGGAAACTAGTTTTTTGAACATGGCGACATCTATTATATGCGCGCGGCCCGAAAACGTGGCCGCCGCTAGTTATTCGTTAAACAACTCGCCCACGCTGCGCCCCTCGTGCGAGCGCATGATGACTTCGCCCAGTAGTTCGGCGACGGTCAGGATGGTCATGTTGGGCAGCCGTTGCGCCGGGTCGATGGGCAGCGTGTCGGTCATGATGATCTCTTTGAGATCGGCCGCCGCCAGCCGCTCCAGGGCCGGCGGCGAGAGCACGGCATGGGTGAAGGCCAGATAGACATCCTTGGCTCCATTCTGCCGGACGACGTTGACCGCCTGCTCCACCGACCCGGCCGTATCGACCAGATCATCCACGATGATCACGTCCCGCCCGGCGACGCTGCCGATGAGCGTCAGCGCCTCGCGGCCGGTGGCGCTGTCCACCCGGCGCTTCTCCACGAAAGCCAGCGGAAAGCCCAGCGAGGCGGCGAAGTTCCGGCCGCCCTTGGCAAAGCCCAGGTCGGTGGTGACGACGGTGGCGTTCAGCTTCTTGCGGCTGATGTAGTTACAGATAAGGTGCTGCGCGCTCAGCGCGTCGCCCGGTAT
>NZ_JAYRVJ010000692.1:0-5872 GCF_041918635.1 Promineifilum sp. (SeqCode) | reverse complement strand
TGGGAAAAAGCGGTCGATATGGCCGAGGTGGCGACAATCTACGCCTTCCGCCACCGGCCGCAAGCCTTCTATGATTGGCTGCGCCCCCTCCTGCACGTCGTCCTGGCCGCACAGCCGAACCCGGCCCACGTCGCGCTGGCTCAACTGGAGGAGGCCGGCCGGCTGCGGGCGCTCATCACCCAGAACATCGATCTGCTCCACGGCCGCGCCGGCTCGCGCAACATCTTCGAGGTGCACGGCCATCTACGCGAAGTGGTCTGCCTGGCCTGCCACGACATCGCGCCGGCCGGCCCCGCGCTGGACGACTTCATGGCGACGGGCAAGATTCCCCGCTGCCGCCGCTGCCACCACGTCATGAAGCCCAACGTCGTCCTCTTCGGCGAGATGCTGCCCCCACGAGCCATGAAGGCCGCCCAACTGCATGCGCGTTCGGCCGACCTGATACTGGTGGCCGGGTCGTCGCTGGAGGTGGCCCCGGCCGGCGACCTGCCGGCGCTGGCCCGCGAAAACGGCGCGCGCCTGATCATGGTCAACTACCGGCCGACCCATTTGGACGATGAGGCTGACGTCATCATTCGCGCCGACGTGGCCGAGGTGCTGCCGCGCCTGGTCGCCCCGTTCCTGCCGCCTCCGTTTGATTCGCAGCCGCGCGAACAGTACAATGAATTGAACGGCGAGTAAGAAACGACCCCGCAGCCGTGTCCAGAGAGAGAAGGGAGCAGTTGAGGCGCTCCGGTATGGCAGCGCCGCGCAATCTCGCGGGGGAGCGCGCCGCGGTGGGGACATCCCATCTCGGTCTCTCCCACGCTATTCGAGACGGGAAGAGGTATGCAAAAGGAACGTGTCATCATTATCGGCTCCGGCCCGGCCGGCATGGCGGCGGCCATCTACGTCGGGCGGGCAGCACTCAGCCCGCTGGTCATTACCGGCAACCAGCCTGGCGGCCAAATCTCCATCACCTACGAGGTCGAGAACTACCCCGGCCTCTACAACCCCGAATCGACGCCGACCGGCCCCGAAATGGTGCAGATCATGCAACAGCAGGCCGAGCACTTTGGCGCGCGCTTCGCCTACGAAGAAGTCACCGAGGTGGAGTTGCGCAGCGGGCCGCCGTTCACCATCAAGACCCACGCGCAGACCTACGTGGCCGACGCCGTCATCGTCACCGCCGGCGCGTCGCCCAAGCATCTCGACGTGCCGGGCGAGACGGAGTTCATCGGCCGCGGCGTCAGCTATTGCGGCACGTGCGATGGCTTCTTCTTCCGGGGCAAGGACGTGGTCGTCGTCGGCGGCGGCGACAGCGCCATGGAAGAGGGCATCTTCCTGACCAAATTCGCCAATAACGTCACCGTCATCCACCGCCGCGACTCGCTGCGCGCTGGGGCGACGCTCCAGCGGCGCGCCTTCACCAACGCGAAGATGAACTTTATCTGGGACACGGTCATCGAGGAGATTCAGGGGAACGGCGTCGTCACCGGTGTCCAGTTGCGCAACGTCCAGACGGGCGAGGCCAAGGCGATGCCGACCGACGGCGTGTTCATCTTCGTCGGCCACTATCCCAACAGCAAGTTCCTGGAAGGGCAGCTGGCGATGGACGAGCACGGCTACGTCATCACCGACGAGTTCATGCGCACCAACGTCGCCGGCGTCTACGCCGCGGGCGAGATTCAAGACCCGCACTACCGGCAGATCGCCACGTCGGTCGGCCAGGGCGTGGCCGCGGCGATGCAGTTGGAGCGGTGGCTCAGCGCGCAGGAGTAGCGTCTATACTGTAGGGGCGGGTTTGAAACCCGCCCCTACTACGAACCGCTCAACGCCGCCGGGTCTTTGCCGGTCACCTCGCGGTAAAGCTCGACCAGCGCCTCGTAGCTGTCAATGCGCCCGACGCTGACCAGGAAGGCGCGCAAAGAGGGGCTGGCCTCGCGGATCTCGCGCAGCATGGGGCCGATGGGACTCGCGCCCGACGCGCCGCCCGGCTCGGCGGCATACCCCCCGTAGAAGGCGAAGTAAGCCTGGTTGAGCTTGCGCAGCAGGTAGCCGTTGTTGACGAAGACCTGCCGCCGTTGTTCCATGTACGCCTCGGCCGCTTCGATCTCGCCGGCAGCCAGCATCCGGTCAACTGTGTTGCGCGTCTCGGCCATCTCCGCGCTAAAGTCGAAGGACGGCGCGTCGGCCGCCTCGACCGGCCTGGGCGACAGGGGAGTGATCGCCGGGGCCAGCAGTTCGGGGTAGGAGCGCGCCATCACCTTTTCCCCCATCTCCCGATCCACCAGCGAGGCCACCGTCTCGTTGATGACGCGCAATTCGGCCGTCTCCAGATAGCGCACGCCCAGCGGCCGGAAGGAGAGCCAGTGGTGCGTCCACTCATGGGCCGTCACCTGGGCGAGCCACTGCATGTTGTTCGTCTCGGCGATCATGGCCGGGTATATCCCCAGACCGCCGATGGGCACCACCAGCGCCGACTCGTCCAACCGGTCGAAGACGGCGTTCTCCATCTCCTCCTTCGTCTCGGTGGAGAGGCCGGGCACGAGCGCCGCCTGATCGACCTGCTCGATGCGGTCGCGCGGCGAGACGATGAGCATGGTGGGCACGGGCGACATGGTCATCAGCACCGGCGGCCAGGTGAGACCGCTCAGGCCCAACCCCTCGTCCGTCAGCGCCGCGGCCACCTGGCGCTGCACAATCTCCTCGGCCAACGGCTGCCGCCAGGCCAACTCGCGGCGCAGGGCGTCCACCTCGGCCTGTTTATCGGCGGCGACGGTCGCCGGGTCGCTCAGCGTTGGGTCGGCGTAGATGCCCTCGATCTCGAACTCCAGCGCCCGGGCACGACCGATCTGCGCCAGGTAAGTCAGGACGAACTCTTTTTGCGTCTCTTCGCTAAGGTAAGTGTGAGTACCGGATAGCAGGGCGCGCGCCTTGGTGAGCAGCGCGCGTGTCGTCCAGGCCAGGAAGTCGAACTGATGGCTTTGGCCGACGATGGCCCTGAACTGGAAGGCGGGGTCGCCAAAAGCGGGCCACTCCGGAGCGAGGAGCACCAGGGCTAGAGAGAACAACAGTGTGAGCCGGATGATGAGCCAGGCGCGTCGCAGCATGGTCTATATAGTATGCCCGCTGGCCCAATCGCGCCGCCTAACTTCAGCATCATTTAATGGATGAAGAGAATCCGCAGATTGCGCAGATTTTTGAGACGCAGGCGGTGCGCCGTGCGCCATCCATGGATAGAGCACGTATAGGGAGTGCACCCTCGGCGCAACTGTTACGTTTCGCGGAGTCGGGGGTACAATCAGGTTTCATGATTCCTGGAGCTATCCTGTGCGCCTGAGACGACGCGGCCGGCTGGCCGAAAAACCCGACGTTCCCCCTCCTCCGATCAACCGCAGCGACATCGCTACCTTTGGCCGCCTGCTGCGCTACGTCCGCCCCTACTGGCGCTGGATGACCGTTGCCGTAGTGGCTCTTATCATCAGTTCGCTGCTGGGGCTGGTGCTGCCGCTTGTCGTCCGCAACCTGGTCGATTTCGTCTTCGTCCGCAAGGACTTCGGCGACCTGAACCGGGTGACACTGGCGCTGCTGGCCGTCTTCACCTTCCAGGCGTTATTCACCTACATCCAGCAGATGAGCCTGGCGCGCACCGGCGAGCGGGCGGTGGCTGATATCCGCATCGACGTGTACAGCCATCTGCAAATCCTGCCCTTTAGCTTCTACGCCGACCGGCGCACCGGCGAACTGGTCTCGCGGCTGACCAATGACGTGGCCCTCCTGCAACAGTCGATGACCTGGAACCTGGTTATCCTGCTGCGCCAGGTCATCACCATCATCGGCGCGGCCGGGCTGCTCTTCTGGCTCGACTGGCGGCTGACGCTGCTCATCCTGCTCGTCGTGCCCATTATCACCCTGACGATGGTCCGGCTGGGCAACCGCATCCGCGACGCCTCCGTCTTGGTGCAGGACGCATTGGCCGAAGTCGCCAACGTGGCTGAGGAGACGACGCGCGGCGTACGCATCGTCAAGTCCTTCGCGCGCGAGCCTTATGAGATCGGCCGTTTCACCGAGCGCGTCTGGGGACTCTACCACGCCTCCATGCGCCGGGCGCGAATCAACGCCATGCTGGCCCCCATTATCGCCCTCATCGCCTCGATCACCATCACCGGCATCCTGTACTACGGCGGCTCACAGGTCATCCTCGGCCGGCTGACGCCCGGCGATCTCGTCGCCTATCTGATCTACACCGTCCTGGTGGCCTCGCCCGTCGCCATCATGGCCGACCTCTACGGCCAGTTCCAGGCGGCCATTGGCGCGTCGGAGCGGCTGTTCAGTCTGCTGGATACACCGCCGGACATCACCGACGCGCCGAACGCGATCCCGCTGCCGCCGGTCGCCGGCGACGTCATCTTTCGGGATGTCTCATTTCATTACACCAAGGCGATTGACGTTCTCAACGGCATCTCCTTCCAGGCCAGGGCGGGGCAGTTGATTGCCCTGGTGGGGCCTAGCGGCGCGGGCAAGAGCACGCTGGTGAACCTGATCCCCCGCTTTTACGACGTGGGCGACGGCTGCATCACCATTGACGGCCATGACGTACGCTGCGTGACGCTCAAGAGCCTGCGCGAGCAGATCGGCATTGTGCCTCAGGAGACGGTCCTGTTCTCCGGCAGCGTCTACGATAACATCCGCTATGGCCGGCTGGACGCGACGCGCGAGGAAGTGGAGCAGGCGGCCCGCGACGCCAACGCCCACCGCTTTATCGTTGAGGATCTGGCCAAGGGGTATGAGACGACCGTCGGCGAGCACGGCGTGAAACTGAGCGGCGGACAGCGCCAGCGCGTCGCCATCGCCCGAGCCATCCTGAAGAACCCGCGCATCCTCATCCTGGACGAGGCCACGTCTTCGCTGGATAGCGAGAGCGAAAGTCTGGTGCAGGAGGCGCTGGAGCGGCTGATGGTCGGTCGCACGTCGTTCGTCATCGCCCACCGGCTGAGCACGGTGCTGAGCGCCGATTGGGTGCTGGTGATGAACAAGGGGGAGATCGTGGAACAGGGCACGCACGCCTCGCTCCTGCTCAACCCGGATGGCCTCTATACCCGGCTCTACCACATGCAGTTCGCGGCCAACGTGGCCTGAGCGCTGCCGTCCCGGCGGGCCTGCTCAATAAACGCAAACAGCCGCCCACAATGGGCGGCTGTCATCATTCAGACAGAAGGCCTGATTCTTCGCGCGGCCGCGTGTCCGGCCGGGGGGCTTACTCAGTGGCCGGGGCGTTGCCAGACTTCTCGCGTACCTCAGTATAGAAGTTCTCGACGAGCTGTTCGCGCCGATTCATCCGCGAGGAGAGCATACCGGCCGCCAGGACGAAGATGGAGCAGAAGACAGAAGCACCCAGGAACAGTAAAAACCAGGTCATCGCGCTTACCTCTACAGGCGGTGGAAGGCTGATGTTACATCCACCGTAAGAATTTTCGTAAGAGTGATCGACTAGACTGTATTACCTACGATGCCAGCATTATAGCGGTTTACACCCGGCCTGTCTACCCCTTTACAGTAATAAGATGGTAACAATAGATAAGAAGTCGGTAACAAACTGATAACAGCGGCGGAATTCTAGGCCCGATCAGCTGCCCGTCCACTGCGCCTTGCGCTTGTTGATGAAAGCGTCCATCCCTTCTTTTTGGTCCGCCGTGCTGAACAGCATGTAGAATAGCCGCCGCTCGTAATCCATGCCCGCCCGCAGCGGCAACTCGAACGCGGCATTCACCGCCTCCTTGGCCAACCGGACGGCGACCGGGGCGCGCTCGGCGATCTCCCCCGCCAGGCGAATGGCCTCCTCCAAATACACCTCGACCGGATAGACGCGGTTGATCAGGCCGTGACGCAG
>NZ_JAYRVJ010000691.1:0-2938 GCF_041918635.1 Promineifilum sp. (SeqCode) | reverse complement strand
GACATTCAAGGGTGGCGGGCCGAGTTCTACAACAACGAGACGCTAACGGGGCTGCCGGTTCTGGTCCGCGATGACGAGGCGATCAATTTCCAATGGGAAGATAATTCGCCGCACCCTCTCGTAGCGGCCGACCACTTCTCCACGCGCTGGACGAAAGAGGTGAATTTCGCCGGCGGTCACTACGCCTTCAGGATCTTCCGCGACGATGGGTTGCGCATCTTCATCGACGGCGCTCCGGTGTTCAACAACTGGCAATATGGCGCCGGGTGGCACTATGCAGATGTCGCGATCTCCAGCGGTTGGCACACGGTAACGGTCGAGCAGTACGAGATAGACGGTTGGGCCGGAGCGACCGTAGAATGGTATCCGCTAGCCGGCGTGGAAGAGAGCGAGGGCAACAACACGCCCGGCTATGCCAATGCGATCACCTCTGCGGCACATGGGTATATCAACCCGGCTGGCGACGTCGATTACTATTGGTTCTCCGGCCAAGCTGGTCAGCAGATGACGGCGGCGATCACTGCCGTCACCAACGGTTCGAGTCTCGACTCGTACCTAACCTTGTACGATTCCAACGGCGCGACAGTCCTGGCCGAGAACGATAATGACTTCACGGCCGATTCGCTCATTGTGTATTCGCTGCCACACAATGGCATGTACTACCTTGCCGTACGGCACGATTCGAACTCAGGCGGCCCGAGTCATTGGTACAGTCTGGCTCTGGAGCTTAAGCAAGGCGGGCCTAACGTCTTCTACACCAGCCCCGCCACCAGCGCCAAGATCGGCGGCATCCCCGCCACCCCGGCCGACATCCTGCGCTACACCAAGTCCACCAACACCTGGACGATGGTCTACGACGGCTCTGACCACCGGACGCCCAAGAACCTCGGCGCTTTTGCCCTGCTCGACAACGGCAGCCTGCTGCTCGTCTTCAGCGCCAACCAGGTCATCGCCGGCCTGGGCACGGCCACACCGCGCGACGTGGTGCGCTTCACGCCCAATGCGCCGGGCGTCTTCCCGCTGGGGGCCGGCGCGTACTCCTGGTACTTCCGCGGCGGCAGCTACGGCCTCACGACCTCCGGCGAGAACATCGACGCCCTCGACCCGGTCGGCGACCGGCTGCTACTCAGCACCGCCGGCGCGGCGACGGTCACGGCCGGCGGCGCGACGCTGAAGGCGGCTGATGAAGACGTGTTGGCCTTCAACCGGACAACGGGGCAGTGGGAGCCAGCGCTGGTCATCGACGGCTCGCGCATGACCGGCATGGGGGTAGAGGACATCAACGGCCTGTGGGACGACCCGCAGTCGGGCGACTACTACGTCACCATCCTGGGCGCGTTCAACCTGGGCGGCGTGAAGGGCACGGGCAAGAGCATCGTCAAGTTGACGCCCAACAGCGGGGCGACGAGGTTCACGCCGTCGCTGGTCACCTGGCTGGCCGCCGGCGCGACGTATCCATCGACGTTGGATGGGTTGGAGTTGGCGCGATAAGATGGGTAACGAAGTAATGCGCTAACAAGGGCATCAGCGAAGGACGCGGAGAATCAAAGAACGCCAAGAAGCGCATTTCTTGGCGTTCTTAGTCAAGTCTTGCGTCTTTCGCGCACGACTGCTGAACGAAAAATGCTACAATTGCCGCCTGACAGATTCAGTATCATTCACGTTGTAAGTACCGGCTAACGTTTTCTATGCACTCCGCCAGGAGCCTGAGGTATTTGTGCGCGAAATGCGCGTAGCCGCTGCCGTAAAATGGTACGAAACTCATCAGGTTTCCCAAGCCAAAGCGGCCAAAACAGCCGGTCTTTCGCGGGCAGAGTTTCTGGCGGCGCTATCACGCTTTGGCGCTACTGCTTTTCAAGTGACCGCAACCGCATTGATCGAGGAAGTCAAAGGCGCCTAACACGAAACGATTGCATAACTCAAGTAGTCGTTATCAGTCTACCACCGAGTCAACTCCCTGACCTCGCGACTGGCGTCATAGTATTTAACCTCACTGAGAGACACCTTTAACACCTTCCCCATACGTGAAGCTTTCGCTTTGAGAGCAGGTATGCGCAGGAGGGCGCGCAGTACCACAGGCGCTTCACTGTTTCGCTCTTTAGGAAGATCCAAGCAGACGACACAATAAGCCGGATGTGGTTGGACTACTCGCCAAAAGTCATCCACATTCGTCGTAACAAATGTTGGCTGAGTGAGTTGCTGGAGGAGCGCCGGTATAGCGTCGTCGCGAATAACGGAGCCAGGGCGCAGCTGTGTAACGGAAATCACCTGGCCTCGATACCATGTAGCTATCGAGGCCAGGATTTGGCGACTATGGATGTTCTCGTCGACGACGATCACCGCCGGCTTTACACCGCAAACGGATAGATGGTCTGCGCCCGATGAATGAAGGCCTCATCCGCCAGTCGTAGCGCCTCACGAATGGCGGCCGTTCGCAGATTGCTTTGCGCGTACTCAGCCACAACTTCATCAAGGTTTCGCCCGTCTCTTAGTAAAGCGAGGATGGCGCTAACCTCCAGGCGCGTATACTTGAAGGTCGGACGCCCGCCGCAAACACCAGGAGCGATGACGATAAATTCGCCCAACGGGTAATACTCGTAGGGAACGCCCCCCACCGTTTCCCGAACAAGCTCTGGCGTTGTCGAGTCATTCATCATAACCGCATTGTATCACATCTACAGCGCTCGAACTCGTCACTCGTCACTCATCACTTCAGTTCAATCACCGCCTTCACCATATCCTCCTCCCGCTCCATGCGGAAGCCCAGCTTTTCGCTGATCTGGATCATGCCCCGGTTCTCCGGCAGCATGTAGGCGATGACGTGCTGGATGCCTTCCTGGCGGCCGGTGTCCAGCAGCGCTTGCAGCAGTTGCGTGCCCACGCCCCGCTTCTGGAAGTCGTCGCGCACCAGGATGGCGAATTCCGCTTCCTCCGGGTT
>NZ_JAYRVJ010000690.1:0-4088 GCF_041918635.1 Promineifilum sp. (SeqCode) | reverse complement strand
CAACTCCCAACTCCCAACTTCTTATGCCGTCCGCGCCCGCGCCAGAATTCGCTCCTCCCACGTCACCAGCAGCGGCACGGCGATGAAGATCGAGCTATACGTCCCGGCCAGCAGACCGATGAACAGGGTGGCGATGAACGGTCGGATGGAGACGCCGCCGAAGAGCAGAATGGCGACCAGGACGAACATGGCATTGAGTTGCGTCACCAGGGAGCGGTGGATCGTCTCGACAATGGAGCGGTTGGCGATGCGGTCGATCTTCTCGAACGGCCGGCGGGCGATATTCTCGCGCATGCGGTCGAAGAGGACAATGGTGTCTTGCAATGAGAAGCCGGCCACAGTCAGCACGGCCGTCAGAAAGAGCGCGTCCACTTCCCAGCCGAGCACCAGGCCGGCGATAGCGCCAAAGCCCAACACCAGCAGCAGATCGTGGACAAGGGCGATCACCGCCGTCGTGCCGTAGCGAAAGGTATTGGGCACCTGGCGAAAGACGATAACGATATAAAAGAGGACGACGATGGCCGAGAAGATGACGGCGATGATGGCCGCGCGCGTGACTTCATTGCCCACGCTGGCGCTGACGCTCGTCACCTGCGACGTGCCCGGCCGCAGCGGCGCTACCTCGCCCAGCGCGCTCAGGATATCCTGAGCCGTCTCCGGCGCGACGAACTCGCCGCGAATCTGCCAGGCGTTTTCCAGGCCCGTGCCGCGCAAGGCGATGATGGACGGGCTGGTCAGGCCGAAGTCGGCAAAGACGTCGCGAATCGCGCCTTCATCTACCGCCTCTTCGAACTGTACCTCGAAGCGCGTGCCGCTGCGGAAGTCCACGCCCACGCGCAACGGCGAGCCGGTCGACACCAGGGAGGCGATCATAGCCGCCAGTCCCAGCCCCAGCAGCACAGCTGAAAACAAGAAATACCGCCGCCGGTTTTCGATAATGTGATAAACAAAGGACATAACCCACCCTAAAAAATCTGCCAAATCTGCCCAATCTGCGGATGCTTCTTCTTAAACGCCCATCAACCACCGCTGGCGCTGGATGCGGTCGGCGGCGCGGCCCAACACCAGACGCACCAGCGTCCGGGTGACCAGGACGGCCGTAAACATGCTAATCATCACACCGATAGCCAGTGTGACGGCAAAGCCCTCAACCGCGCTCGCGCCGAAGTTCCGGCCAAACGTCCACAGGATGAAACAGATCACCAGGGTGGCGACGTTGGAGTCGCGGATGGAGTTCCAGGCGCGGGAGAAGCCGGTGTCGATGGCGTCCTCCAGGTGCGCCCCCTTGCGCAACTCCTCCTTGATCCGCTCAAAGACGAGCACGTTAGCATCCACGGCCATGCCTGTGGACAGCAAAAAGCCGGTAATGGCCGGCAGCGTCAACGTGACACCCAGCCCCTTGAAGACCGCGAAACTCAGCAACACGTAGACGATGAGCGCGATGTCGGCCAGGACGCCGGGCAAGCGATAGTAGATGAGCATGAACAGGAGCACGACGACAACACCGATGATGCCGGCGCGAACACTGGCCTGGATCGACTCCTCGCCGAGCGTTGCCCCGACCTGCCGCGTACTCTCGATGCGCAGCGGCACAGGCAGGCTGCCGAAGCGCAACTGCGTCGCCAACCGTTGCGCCTCTTCCAGCGTGAAGTTGCCGGTGATCGTGCCGGCGTCTTCGATGACGGCGCTGATGGTGGGACTGGAGATGACCTCTTTGTCCAACACAATCGTCAGGAATTTGCCCTGGTTTGCGGCGGTGTGTTCGGCGAAGACCTGGCCGCCCTCTTCGGTCAAACGGAAGTCCACGAAGTACTGGCCCAGTTGATCGGCGTTGACCGCTGCCTCGCGCAGCCCCGCGCCGGTGAGCACGGTCGGGAAAGTGGGGGCGGGCGCGGCCACTGTGCCATCCTCGGCCACCACTTCACAGCGCGACGGCGCGCCCTCATTCAGGGTCGTTCGAATACACATGCCGGCCGGCAGTGGGGTGTCGCCGGTGTCCACAAATTCCAGCAGGGCCGTCTCCTGGATGAGCGACAACGCCTCTTCCGGGTTTTCGATACCGGGCAATTCGATCAAGATGCGCCGTGTGCCTTCGACCTGCACCAGCGGCTCAGTGACGCCAATGGCGTTTACACGACGATCGACGATCTGGCGCGCCGTATCCATCTGATCCGCGGTAACGTCCTGGTCGGCGGGCACGTCCGCCTCCATGAGCACTTGTAGGCCGCCCTGCAAGTCCAAACCCAAACGAATGGGAAAGTTGGGATTGGTAAGTATCCAGATAGAGGCCGCGACCACGATGACAATAACGGTCAGCCAGACAAAATCACTTCGACGTCTCATGAAACCTCTTGGAGAGACATCCACAGGTCGCGCCGGGACGGCAATGAATCGCCTGACTACGAACTCTGTGAATGCTCCGTTTGGCAGCGGTGGATTGAGCGCCGCCTGTGAACCGGAGGGATTATAGCAGGGGATCGGAATAGATGCTTGGGTTAGGCGAATTGGTGGCGATGGGCCCTAGGAACGGGCGCTGATGGCTAAATACACGGCGATGCTGACCGCATAGATCAGCCCAGCCGCAGCCGAGACATAGACGAGCCAGCGCGACCGCGGGCGATTGGGGCCGCGTACCAGCCGGTGCAGCAGCACCGGCAGGGCGATAAAGGCAAAGGGGATCAAATACCAGGGCAGAGGCCGCCACATGTGATAGGCCACCGCGCCGAAGATGAGCAACAACGTCGCCAGGACGAGCAGAACGTAGGTGGCGCGCCGGCCGAGCAGCGTGGCCGACGTACCGCCAGTAGCTTGATCGACCTCGAAGTCGCGCAGTTGTTGTTCCAGTTGCGCCGAAAGCGAGGCCATGAAGGCGATGAAGACGAGGAAGAGATCCACGCTGCCCCATGTCCCGCCGATGAGATAGACGGTCGCCACGTAGGGGAAGGTCTCCACAAACAGGGCGTGCACCAACAGGTCCAGGCCCGGCCGGTTCTTGAGGCGCACGGGCGGGGCGGAGTAAGCTAGCATGACGCTGAGGCTGACGGCCAGGACAATCACCCCGGCCCAGCCAAAGCGCAAGAAAATCATCGCAATGACGCCGACCAGCACGAAGAACATCGCCCACAGGATACGCCGCACCCGCGGCCGGTCGATCAGACCGATGAAGAAATTTCCCTTGGCCTTGGCTGGATCCAACTGATCGTAGGGCGCGTCAAAGTAGTCGTTGACGGCGAAGGCCAGCCAGTAGCCCAGCCCGAAGACGAGCACCAGCCACAGGCCATCCATCGTGAGGGCTTGGTGAACGACGAGGGCGAGCAGTGAAGCGATGGTAGCGATGCCCCAGGCATCTACGTGATTGAGCGCCAGGGCGACAAATGCGTTCTTAATTCTGATAGGCATAAAGGCTAATTGTAATGCGGTCACCCGCCGGATGCATCCCCCTATCTCTCCAGAGGGACACATCCCATTTTAACAGGCGATTCACGCCGGGCCGGATCAACTTATGGTACAAAGTATACCAGAAGCGACACGTCAACACGTCGCGCGGCGAATGTCCCATCGTGCCCGGCGGCTGCGACTGAAGGAGGATTATCGGCCAATCTCAAGAGTGTATCGGAATAACCTACCACGTATTGACAAGCCACTCAGTAAAGGAGATCACCACCCATGAACAAGACCAAACTGGCGATTCTGTTCGGTGTACTACTCGTGCTGGCCCTCACCGCCAGCACCTTCGCCGAACTGGTCGTCACCTACACCTCGTCGGAAGACACCTGGAGCGAATACACCATCGAGCACACCCCGGCGCGCACCGCCGCCGCGACGACCAACAGCCTGATCGACAATGGAGCCTTTACCACCTGGAGCACCACGCTCGGCACGGCCGACCCGTGGACGTTCTGGCGCGACACCACGGCGGGCTGGACGGCCGGCCGGCTGCACGAAGTTGACCTGGCCCTGCCCGCCAACCCGGAGGGCATCAACAACGCCATGGGCTGGTTCATCCAGCACGCGGGCGCCAAGGAAGGCGGCTACTATGCGGGCGCGGTGCAGAAGCTAGACCGCATCCCGGTAGAGGGCAACTACTT
>NZ_JAYRVJ010000689.1:0-2729 GCF_041918635.1 Promineifilum sp. (SeqCode) | reverse complement strand
CGCGGAAGTAGGCTGTGGTGGGGAAGCCTCTAGTTCTGCCAACGCGATTGGTGTTTCGTCCTGTTACAGTGTGAAGTACAAGAACAACGCGCTAACCAGTTGGGTTCAGTTGCCAAGCCATCTGAAGCGTGTAACTGCTGGTTACCATGTAGTCGACTATAACAGCTATAGTTGGCAGTCGTATGGGAATAACTAATAGCGGCCTTTCAATTACAGAAAGGGTCTTCTGCTTGCGATCCGGGAGCGAATTACAATGAACCGTTTACTTCAACTAAAGAAAGCTGCGCTGTACGCATCTCTACTGTTGGCGGCGTTGGTGGCAATTGTGTACCAACAATCGTTATCAGCCGCAATGGCAAGTGATCCGGAGCAAAAAATAGGAAGGGGGCAGACAGATGTTATTAGTGTTGCCCTTCGTGAAGCCAATACCAAGGGTTTGATTGGTAAGTACGAAGAACTCGGCCTGCTCAAAGCGAGTATAAGCGAGATCGCTTTGCCGGGTGATGAGTTTACCAATCACTCTAACGTTTGGGTTGCCTGGATTAGGGGCACCATCGTCCCCAACTGGCCCGGCGCGATCAACAGACCCAACCCGGCGCGTCACTTATATGTTTTTATAGATGCGGATACTGGCCAAGTATTCCAGCTTCTAGCGTCGGACTCTCCTATTCTGGAGTTCGGCCAACGATCGTGGGTTGCCGTCAGCGAGAGCGACGTCGGTAAATATTCGATACCAGATTTCGCTCCTGCAACTGATTCTGAGAACGTTTTGCCAGCATCAACAGAGACCCCTGCAGAGTAGAGGAAGCTCTGCAAGCAGGTTGAAGGAAGAATATAGTTCCTTTGCCAGTTCGGGCCTCAGCGGTTTGCGATAAACCGCTGAGGCCCGTAACATGGCGCGCATGAGCACACGAGTTCTTGCGCTCCTCACGTCCCTCGCTATCGTGCCTCTCCTGCTCGGCTGCGCAACCATGCCGACGGCCGCGCCGCAATCGACTACGGTCGCGGCGTCGACCACGATACCCCAACCGACGCGCACGTTCGCGCCGCCGCCAACGCCGACCGCCACGCCCATTGTCCACGTTGTGACGTCCGGCGAGGAGGCGGCCGGCTGCCCCGCTATCGAGCCGGCTGCGGAGCCGACCGTCGACGTGCTCTCGCCCTTCTGCGTGGTCTGGCCGGACGAATTCGACGATGAGCGCGGCTTTCGCGTGCACCTGGATTACACGCCCAGCGGCGAGCGGTTCGTCTACGAGGTCGGCCCGGACGTGACGCGGCTGGCTGTGCCCGAGGAGGACATGCCGCGCCTGACGGAATCGGCCGAGCAGTGCCGCCGGCGCAACGCTTATACCGTCCAGGTCGTGGCACTACGCCCCGACATCGAATGGCGCGTCGGCAGTATCGCGGCCAATATCGAATGCGGCGCGGCTGGGGAGTTTGTCGAGCGGGGAGCCATAAACTTCCTCGGCGAACCGCTCACGCGGTGGGCGCTCGTCCACGATGGGCTGGATCGGGCCATCCACTACAACGAGGCGCGGGAGATCGTGCGCGGCGACCTGGTGTTCACTATCGCCCTGGTCAGCGACCGGGCCTACGAGCGGGGCGCGGTCGTGCCGGAGGGGGTACAGGCGGAGGCTGACCGGATTTTGGAAACGGTTGAGATATATTGAGTGGGATTCGCAGATCGACCCCCGCCATTGTACAATGACACCATGGACGTGTCAGAAGCCCGAGTATTGCAGTGGCCGAATTGTCTGCCGGAGGCGATTGAGCGGGTGATGCGCGAGGCCGACCCGCTGCGGATCATTCTCTTTGGCTCCTGGGCGCGCGGCACAGCCCGCCCCGATAGCGACCTGGACCTACTGGTGGTGCTGCCCAACGTCGAGAACAAGCGTCAGGCAACCGTGCGGCTTCTCCGGGCGCTCAATGGGCTACCCATTAGTAAAGATGTGGTGGTGACAACACCGGAAGAGATAGCTCGACGCGGCAACGTGGTTGGCGATGTCCTCCGGCCGGCGCTGCGCGAGGGCGTTATCATCTATGAACGCGAGTGACGCGGCGCGGTGGCTTGGTTATGCCCGGTCAGACCTAGATGCGGCGACCACACTTCTCAAGCACCCATCCACGCCAGGTTTGTTTTCTAGCGCAACAAGCGGCTGAAAAGGCGCTGAAGTCCGTGCTTGTTCTCCTACAAATTGAATTCCCTTTTACCCATGACCTCGACCGCTTGCGCGATTTGCTGCCCGATGGGTGGCGCGTCAAACGCGACTATCCTGATTTGGCTGACCTCTCAATATGGGCTGTGGAGGCGCGTTACCCAGCGGATATGCCAGAAGTATTGGCCGCCGATGCTTACCGCGCCGTTCATGCCGCCGAAGGAATTCTTTTCTCGATTGAGGGGGACATGGCAGTGCAACCGGGGAATTCGTCGGACGCGGAATCGTGAAAGCGCCATCCCGGCTCTGCTCAAAGTGCGGCGCCGGCAGCAAGACGGTGGGCACTGTCTTCGAGGGTGTGGAGCAGGTCGTCGCTGAGGTGTAGCTCGCCCGTCTTAACGTCGACGTCAATCGCGCCAACAACGCCGATGCGGCCTAGCGAACGCGAGGACAGAACCACGGGAACGCGCCAGGAGACGCCATGCGTCTGCCACACCAGATCGGGCGGCTCGCCGTGCAGCAGGTCGGCGATCTCCCGACCGACGAAGGCGCTGACCTGGCGGCGGGCCGCGT
>NZ_JAYRVJ010000688.1:0-2556 GCF_041918635.1 Promineifilum sp. (SeqCode) | reverse complement strand
GAGGGCCGTGTGGCCGGCGATGTCCATGAACAGCACCGTCGCCAGCTTGCGCTGTTGTTCGGACGTCTGCCCCTCCAGCGCGGCCAGCTTCTCGCGCAGGGCGGTCAGCGCCGCCTCGACGACCGCGTCGCCGAGCAGCGGTCGTTGCGCCTCTAGCGCGGCCATACCGGCTTTCAATTGGGCGATCCCGTCGGGCGTTGCCTGCACCTCGTTCCTCTCGGGCTAAACGTGCGGGTATTATAGTAGAGAAGGTGCGGGAGCGCAGCAACGGGACAGGCGTTGGTTGACAGTGAACCTCACGCCAAGAACACAAAGCCCAGAGTTCGGAGCTTTGCGTTCTTGGCGTCTTTGCGTGAGATATTTCTGTGGATCAAAGCGCCTTACGATAGACGCGGTGGTTCTTGTACGGCTTACCGCCCAGCGTCGCCAGGTCGCTGCGCATCTGCGTTGCCGTCTCAGCCACCTGGGTCAGCTCATACCACTCGAAATGGAACTCCTGCACCGTCCGCTCCATCTCGGCGTAGAGCAGGGCGTTGCCGCCGATGCCCTGGAACTCCGGCAGAATGCCTGCGCCGTTGCCGGCCAGCCCCCTCGTCGCGCGCATCTCGCGCACCAGGTCGAACAGGCCGAACGGCAGCAGGTGGCCGTGGGCGCGCTGGAGGGCGGCCGACACGTCGGGGAAGCCCAGCGCGAAGCCGACCACGTCGTCGCCGTGGGCGATGAACTTCAGCAGCCGGGGGTTGGCGATGAGCAGCAGTTGATCGAGCACGAATTTGATCTCGCGCTCCGTCAGCGGCACGTACTCCCAGTTGTTCACAAAGGTCTGGTTGTAGGCGCGGCCGATGGCCGGAGCCCAATGGCGCAGGTCGGCCTTGGTTTGCAGCGGCAGCACGCGCAGGTTCTGCCGCCGCCGCGCCCGCTCGGCGATGCGATGGACGCGCTCATCGAGGTGGAAGCCGGCCGCGTCCAGGTAGACCGACACGAAGTCCACTTCCTTGACGAACCCTTGCGCCTCCACCAGCCGGCGATAGTAGGGGTAGTTGTAGTTCATCATCGTCATCATCTGCCGGTGCTCATAGCCGCGCTCCAGCAGGCCGTAGCCGTCGAACGGCCCCATCCCTTTGGGGCCGATAACCGCGTCCAGCCCCCGCGCCCGCGCCCAGTCGAAGACCGCGCCGAACAGGGCCACGGCGGCCTCGTCGTCCTCCGCGGCGTCAAAGAAGTAGAACTGGCCGGTGCGTGTCCCGTGCTGCCGGTTGTAGTTGACGTTCTCCAGCGCGGCAACGCGACCCACGTCGCGGCCGTCGCGCACGGCCAGGAAGAAGTCGGCCGCCGAGTGCTCATAGAACGGATGCTTAACCCGGTTGAGGGCCAGGGCCACGTCGCCGCGGATGGGCGGAACCCATTGCGGGCAGTCGCGGTACAGGCGAAAGGGCACGTCTACGAAGCGCCTGACCTGGCGTTTGTCAGTGGGGTCGATGCGTTCGATGGTTAGCATGGGAGTCGCCTCGGTGAGGGGGCGCGCGGAATTTGCCGCGCGGGCCGGCTTAGGTTACACATAGCCGCTAACCTTGTCAAAAGAAATGGGACGTAGATGACGCTGATTAAACTGATTGCCGCAGATAAGAGAATGAATCGTTTCTTATCCGCGAAAATCAGCCAAATCAGCATCATCAGCGTTCTATCCTCCGAACGATGAAACGAACTGCGATTCTATTTGATATGGACGGCCTGATGGTGGACACCGAGCCGCTGGCGCGCCGGTCGTGGGAGTACGTCGTCGCGGCCCATGACGCCGTGGTGAGCGACGACCTCTACGGCCGCATGGTGGGCCTGCGCACGTCGGAGAGCGCCCGGCTGCTGCACGCCGAACTGGCCCTGCTGTTGCCGGTGGAGGAGTTGATCGCGCGCAAGACGGCCGCCTTTCTGGTCGCCCTGGAGGAAGGTGTGCCGGTGATGCCCGGCCTGTGGGCGCTGCTCGACCGCGTGGAAGCGCTGGGGCTGCGCTGGGCCGTGGCGACCAGTACGCCGCGGGAGTTGGCCGAGAGCGTGCTGGGCAAGCTGGGATTGGTGGGGCGCTACGGCGCGCTGGCGGCCGGCGACGAGGTGGCCCACGGCAAGCCCGCCCCCGACCTCTTCCTGCTGGCCGCCGAGCGGTTGGGCGTGGCCCCGGCCAACTGCCTGGCGCTGGAGGATTCTGGGCCGGGTTGCGCCGCTGCCGTGGCCGCCGGGGCGCGGGTCATCGTCGTGCCGACCGAGACGACGCGCCACGCCAACTTCAGCGGCGCTTACCGCCGCTACCCGTCGCTGGCCGAGGTGGCGGTCGACCTGGAGGCGCTGCTCTGAAACGTAGCACAGGTTTCTTAACCCGTGGTACGGAGCCACGAGTTAAGAAACCCGTGCTACAGAAAGACACCCGATTCCAGTTGCCGCCTATGGCACTCTGTGCTATACTACCGTCACGACATTCTGGAGATTGCGACCGGAAAAGTGGGCCAACCCACTTTTTTTGTTTCTTCCGTCTGTTGTGTACCGGTTAGAAAAACTGAATAGGTT
>NZ_JAYRVJ010000687.1:0-1976 GCF_041918635.1 Promineifilum sp. (SeqCode) | reverse complement strand
GATGATCAGCCGTACACCCAACGCGCGCATGTAGTCGATGTCCTCCGGCATGGGCCAGGCGGAGATGGAGAGGTAGTCGGTAATGGGCGAGACGGTCATGGAAGCATGATAGAACCTGTGGCCGGTCGCTGTCAAAATGCCAGAGGCACATTCTTTAGGGGCTAGGGAAGAGCACTCTTCCCTAGCCCCTATCTTCCAGCGCCTGCCGGGCGGCCTCATAGCCGCGCCGCTCCATGGTTTCATAGGCCTCAAAGTCGAGAAAGTTGAAGTCGCGCACGTCGGGCTCGATCAGGATGTCGACCAGCTGTTCGACGGACTTGCGGTGATAGAGGCTGTTGACCTCAACAGTGCGCAAGATGATGCTGCCCAACCTCGGCGCGGGTAGCCGTTGGCCGAACGGGTTGGCATAGCTCCACAGTACCCGCCAGCCGGAAACGCTCTCGCCAAGCGGATAGGGGTAGGGTTGCTCGCGGTGGGGGCTGACGTTACTACCGATGATCAGGCCAAACTCGGCGCGCGCGGCCAGAATATCTACCGGGAAGTTGTTCATCACCCCGCCATCGACGAGCAGTTCGTTCTTCTCGTTCAAGATGGGCGAGAAGATGCCGGGCAGGGAGATACTGGCCCGCACGGCGCGCCACAGCGGCCCACGGTCGTGGATGACCGGAGCGGCGGCCGACAGGTTGGTGGAGACGCAGAAAAAGGGCCGCCACAAGTCCTCGATTTGCCGCTCCCCGAACATCTCGCGCAGCGCCAGCGTGATCTTGCGCGACGCCATCACCGCCGTATAGGGGAAGGTGCGGTCGAGGAGATAGCCTGGGTTAGCGATACGCGCGGCCCTTTCCATGCCCTGGGCGGGCGTCAGTCCCATCGCCCAGCCGCCGCCGACCAGAGCGCCCATGCTGGAGCCGCCGATGTAATCCACCGGCTGGCCGGCTTCCTCCAGGGCGCGGATGACGCCCACGTGGGCAAAACCGCGGGCCGCGCCGCCGCTGAAGGCCATGCCCACCGCGCGGCCGGTCAGCCGGCGGGCCAGCCGCTCCCAATGCGCCCGGTCGCCCTGGCGGACGTGATGGTGGACAAGGCTGGCGGCTCCCACGCCGGCGGCATCCACGCCAGCGGCTTCCTCACGCGGCTCTAACCAGGCCCGCGTACCGGAAGGCTCGGCCGCGTCCGGCGCGTACAGCAGGACGAGTTCCTTGCGCAGGCGTGGGGCGCAGTAGCTCTCCAGCGGGCCGGGGCCGGGGTTGCCGCCAGCCATGCCCACCAGCAACACGCGGTCGGCCTGGGCCAGGCAGCGGCGGCCCCAGGCCGTCCACTCCGCGTCGGCGACGTAGAGAATGTGGCGGAAGTCGCTCTCCTGCTGTTGAAGCCAATGATTGAGCACAAGGCTCAAGGCATCATCCGGCTCGGTCAGCGCCGCACCGGGCTTGCCAAAGGCGTCGTCGAAGCGCTCGCCGGTGAAGAGCGCCGTCGGCCCGAAGACGGACAGGCTCTCGGCCAGGCTAGCGGCGAAGTCGGCCAGGGGCGCGCCGTCCCGACCGGCCGGAAAGATGGCAATGCTCAGCGCCGTGAGCCTGTGGGAAGCCGCACGAGTGGACAGGGGTCGCAGGGCGCGCTTCTGGCGTGTAATGATGATGCGGGCGATCTCTACCATCGCCTGGGGGTGCGCCTCGATGAGGCGCTCAAAGATCGGCCGGGTCAGTTCGACCACGTCCGTATCGCGGATGGCGTAGACCGAAGCCGAGCGGATTTCGTCGGTGAGCAGAGCATATTCGCCGGTCGTCTCGCCTGGGCCGATCTCGCCAAGGTCACGTTCCAGCCCGCCGGATTCATCCCGCTCCAGGACAACTTGCAGCCGGCCGTTGACGACGATGAACATCGACGTGCCCAGCTCGCCCTGGTGAAACAACCGCTCGCCGTCGGCCAACCGCCGCCAGGTCACTTGCTCCTGTATGGTGTGGAGTGTCGCCGGG
>NZ_JAYRVJ010000686.1:0-6411 GCF_041918635.1 Promineifilum sp. (SeqCode) | reverse complement strand
GCGCAAGAACACGTCGGCGTAGCCGGCCAGACTGACCACGCCCTCCTGGATGCGCGCGCCGCCGGAGTCGTTGATGCCGATGACCGGCGCGCCGTTGCGCATGGCCATGTCCATCACCTTGCAGATCTTCTCGGCGTGGACGCCGCTCAGGCTGCCGCCGAAGACGGTGAAGTCCTGGCTGAAGACGTAGACAAGGCGGCCGTCGATGGTTCCCCACCCGGTGACAACGCTGTCGCCCAGGATCTTCTTCTTGTCCATGCCGAAGTTGATCTCGCGGTGGACGACCAGGGCATCGACCTCGCGGAAGGAGCCTTTGTCGAGCAGCACCTCGATCCGCTCGCGCGCCGTCATCTTACCCTTGGCTTTGCGGGCAGCCAGCTTGTCCTCGCCGCCACCCATCTGGCCCTGCTTTTTGAGCTGACGAAGTTGTTCGATCTTGGGGTTCATAGGGTGCGCTGGTCAGCTACCTCCTTGGAAAGAGAAACATCCGCAGATTTGTCTGTGCCATCTAGTGGATGCAGTGGACGCCTTATTAGTTGGATAGAGCGCGATTCGAAGTAGACGCGGGCCGCGGGCCGCCAGAGCGCCCAGGCGGCGAAGCCGACGAACGCGGTATAGGCCAGCGCGGGCAGCGCCGCGGGCGGCGATGGCGCGTAGACCAGGATGAGTCCGAGTTCATAAACACCGTACGCGGCCAGAAGAAACGGAGCCAGGCGCCGCGCCCCGCCGCGACAACGCCACAGCGCCGCCGCCAGCAGCAGGAACGCCGCTGCCCACAGGAAAGCGAGGGCCATTCGCCAGCGAGGATCGGGGCTTAGGGACAGACCGGCCAGCCAATCCGACTGCTGCCACAGGACAATCCCCCGCGCCAGATTCCAGAGAGCCGGCAGCAGAATACCCCATTGAACGATGCGCGTGGTGAAGGGGCGGGGTGGCGGGCTCATCACGGTTCATTATATGCGAACGCCGAAAGCCCTCCAAATGTAGGAGCAGACCTGCGTGTCTGCCCTTGGGCGCACTGCGTGCTCGCGCTCGCCCAGGGCGCACACACAGGTGCGCCCCTACTTGCCGCGCCGCGCAAATGCGGTTACTTTTGACGCCATGAGCCACTCACCGTCCGATTGGGACAACGCCTGGCAAGGGCTGGAGCCGCAACAACCACGTCAGCCGCGCGGCGGCTATTGGATCGCGCTGGCCGCGGCAGCCTTCTTGCTGGTAGCCGTCGTCGCGCTGGGCTACTACGTCCTGCAACAGCGCGGGGCGACCGAGCCTGACCTGACCCTGCCCGGCGAGGAGGCGACGGCCGTCGCCGAAGGCGAAGCGACCGCGCCCCCTGACGGCGCGGCGACGACCGAGAGCGCCGGCCCCGGCATCGCCCCCACGGTCACCCTGCCCGGCGCTTTCGCTACGCCCCAACTGCCGCCGCCCGCCTCGGATGTCGTCGCCGCCCGGCTGGACAGCCCGCCGGCCATTGACGGCGACGCGGCCGAGTGGGGCGCGCTGCCCACCTACTCCTCGCCCCACATCGTCTTCACCGGCAACGGCTGGGACGGGACCGACGACCTGGCCGCCTCGTGGCAGGTCGCCTGGGACGACGATAACCTCTACCTGATCGCCAACGTGGCCGACGACATCCATGCCCAGAGCCAGACCGGCAACCAGACCTTTCGCGGCGACAGCGTGGAACTCCAGATTGACGCCGACCGGGCCGGCGACTTCGGCCCGACCATCAGCCCCGACGACTTTCAGCTCACCCTGTCGCCCGGCAACCTGGCCGATCTGCCGCCATCGGCCTTCCGCTTCCAGGGCGTGGCCGATGGCAGCATGCTCGACGCGACCACACCCCACAGCATCATCGTCGCCGCCCGCGGCGACGGCGGCGGCTACGTGCTGGAGGCGGCCATTCCCTGGCGCGACCTCGGCGTCACTCCGTCGCCCGGCCTGGTCATCGGCCTGGCCGTCAACGTTAACGACAACGACCGTCCCGGCTCAGCCGTGCAGGAGATGATGAAGTCCAACATGGCCGGCCGCCGCTTCGGCGATCCGACGACGTGGGGGACGCTGACCCTGCAATAAGCCGGGCGCACTTGCCTGATGACAATCGCCGCCGCCTGAGGTATCCTAAGCGGATTCTTTTCCCAGGAGCAAGATGAACGGCGGCAAGGTGAACTGGACGTTCTGGGTCGATCAGATTCGAGAGGGAATGTGCACGCCCCTCATCGCCGACGCTGTCTCCCGCGACTTCGTCTTTGGCGACCGGGACATCGTGGGCGATTGGGCCAGCGCCATCAACTACCCGATGAGCAACCGCGCCAACCTGGCCCACGTTGCTCACTACCTCTGCATCCTCGAGAATGACGAGTTGGCAGCCAAGCGCAGTTATCTGCGCCACCTCGTCCAGTCGGCGCGCCAAACCACCGGGCCGGGCAGCCCTATTGGCCCGCTCAAACCGCCGCCGGGCGCGGCTCCCGGCGAGGGCAACAGCTTCTCGCAAGTTGCCGCCCAACTGGGCCTGGCGAACTTCACCAAGCAACCCGACAACCCGTTCTTCATCCTGGCTAACCTGCCCATCGTCGTCTACCTGACGACTGGCTACCACCAACTGCTGGAGCAGGCGCTGGAGAGCGTCGGCCGCGCGCCGGTCAGCGACTACTACCGCTGGAACGACGACCTGGATCAACAGGCTAAGGAAGAGCAGATCGCCTATACCCACCAACCGACGGTCGAGCAGCCGCTCGTGTACCACCTACACGGCATTGATACCAAGCCGGAGAGCCTGGTGCTGACCGAGGATAACTACCTCGAGTTCTACGAGCGGGCGTCAGAGGACATTAACCGGCAGGACGGCTTCCCCGTGCCCGTGCGCAACGCGCTGACCAAGAACTCGATCATGCTCCTGGGCTACGACCTGCAAAGCTGGGCCTTCCGCGTCGTCTTCCGGGGGCCGATCCGGTCGCTGTTCACGTTGCGCCGCCCGCTCAGTCTGGCGATTCAGATGGAGCCGGGCCAGAGCAACGGCATCACCGACATGGAGCAGTTCCGCGCCTACGTCCAAAACTACTTCGGCGAATACCGGTTCAACCTCTATTGGGGGAGCGCGGCCGGCTTCACCAGCGAGCTGTGGAAGCAGTGGGAGGCCAGCAGTGGCAACGCTTGACAACCCCTACGTCGGCCCGCGCGCCTTCGAGGAGAAAGACGGCCACCTATTCTTCGGCCGCGACGGCGACGTGGAGAGCCTGCTGGCCCTGGTGCTCTCGCGCCGGCTGGTGCTGTTCTACGCGCCGTCGGGGGCGGGTAAAAGCTCGCTCATTCGAGCCAAGCTCATCCCCCGTTTGCGCGTGGAGGGGTTCGAGGTGTTGCCCATCGGCCGGGTCGGCGCGGCCGTGCGCAGCGACGCCGGCAACATCTTCGTGGACAACCTCATTCGCAGCCTGGAACCAACCGACGCCCAACCGGACAGTTGGGCCGGGCGGACGCTAAGCAGCTATCTGGCCGGCCGGCCGCGCGCGGGCGACACGGCCGAGGACGTGACACCCCGCGTTCTGATCGTCGATCAGTTTGAAGAAATCGTCACCACCCACCTTGAGCGTTGGATGGATCGCGAGGGCTTCTTCAGCGAGCTGCGCGACGCCGTGCGCGACGATCCATCACTGTGGGTCGTCCTGGTCATGCGCGAGGATTACGCGCCCGACCTCGACCCCTACACGTCGCAACTGCCCGGCCGCTTGCAAGCCCGTTTTCAGATGCGGCGCATGGACGCGACGGCGGCGCTGGAGGCCATCGCCAAACCGGCGGTTATCGGCGGCCGGCCGTTCGGGCCAGGCGTCGCCGAGTCTCTTGTAGACAATTTGCGCCAGATCAAGCTGGACGAAGACCGCACCGGCCTGGGCGAGTTCGTAGAACCAGTGCAGCTTCAAGTGGTCTGCTACCAGCTCTGGCAAAACCTGCAAAGGCGCGCGCTGGGGGAGATCACCCTCGAAGATTTGCAGACGCTCGGCAACGTGGATGGGGCGCTGGCCGATTACTATGAGAGCGCGTTGGTGTCGGTGATGGCCGAGGGCGATTGCGCGGAGGGCGAAATCCGCAACTGGTTCGCCTTCAAGCTCATCACGCCGGAAGGAACGCGCGGCACGGTCTATCGCGGCGCGACGGAGACAGCCGGACTGCCCAACTACATCGTCGATAAGCTGGCGGATCGCTACCTGCTGCGCGCCGAGGTGTGGGCCGGCGGGACGTGGTACGAGTTGGTGCATGACCGCTTCGTCGAGCCTATCCGCCGCTCCAACCGGAGTTGGGCAGCCCGCCAAGGCCCGCTCTATGAGGCGGCCCGGGAGTGGGAGCGCGCCGGCCGCCCGGCGTCGATGCTCTTCAGCGGCAACCAACTCCAGCAGGTGCTCGGCGCAACCGATCTCGAGCACGCGCAACCGCCCATCCCCGATTTCCTGCGCTCCAGCGCCACAGAGGAAGAGCGGCGGGTGGCGAAGGAGCAGGCCGACCAGCAGGCGGCCGAGACGCGCCGGCTGCGGCTTATCGCCATCGGCGCGACGACGCTACTATTGATCGCTCTGGGCGCGACCGCCTGGGCCTTGTCGTCGCGGGCGACGGCCAACCGGGAGCGGGCGAGGGCTGAGGCTGCATTCGCCACCAGCGACGCCGCGCGCCAGGCGGCTCTGGCTCTGGTGGCACTCGGCGCTCAGGAGCAACAGCTTGTCCAGCAACTCGCTACCAGCAACGCCGGCGCGCCGGGGAGCGAGCAGATCGACGAGCAAGAGACGGAACTGGCGACCCTTCCGCCGGCCACGCCGTCGCTCTCTACCTCGACTCCGTCACCTCTCGCACTGGAAGAGACGCCCACACCCGAGGGCATAGTTACTGCCATCCCCGAAACCGGCAGCACAGAGACCCCGGCCCCGGCCGCCCCCGCGATTGCAGACGTGCAACAACAACTCATCGACATCCGGGCGACACAAGCGGCCATCGTCGGCAGTCTGGCCCTGGAGATCGGCCGCTCGGCCGGCGGGCGGCCCATCGAGGCCCACCAGTTCGGCAGCGGGCCAGCCGTTGTGCTGCTGGTGGGCGGCCTGAGCGCCGGATTCTCGCCGTCGAGCGTGGCGCTGGCCGACCAGGCCATCACTTACTTCAGCAACAATCCTGCCGACATCCCGCCCGGCTTCGCCATCCACATCGTGCGCAACGCCAACCCCGATAGCCCGATCACACCGGGCGAGCCTCCCGGCCGGCTGAACGCCAACGGCGTCGATCTCAACCGTAATTTCGACTGCGGTTGGACGAGCACCGTCACCTTTCGCCAGCAGCCCGTGAACGCCGGCGCGGCGGCGTTCTCCGAGCCGGAGACGCAAGCGCTGCGCGATTACATCCTGGAAGTCGCGCCTCGGATAGTGATTTTCTTCGGGGCGAGGGCAAGCAACGGACTGGTTGTGCCCGGCTACTGTAATGGGCAAGATGCCGGTTCAACCGCGCCGGGCGATATTTATGCCTCGGCCGCTCGCTACGACCAGTCGCCGGCTGCGCAAACTACGACGACCGGCGGCGGCACTGACTGGGTAGTCGCCCGCGGCATCCCTTCCTTCTTCGTGCTCCTGCGCAACTACGACCGGCTGCCGGACGCCGAGTGGCAGGCCAACCTGCGGGGCATTCAGGCCACCTTCACTTACCTCACCGGCCCGCCGCGCCAATAGAGGAATCTTGGCGCTCTTTGCTTCGTTGCGCTCTGTGCGTGAGCCTCTTCAAATCTGTGTAATCTGTGGATTCTTCCCCCCAAGGAGTGTGATATGACCCCCAAAGTACAAAAGACCGACGCCGAGTGGCGCGCCCAACTGACCCCGGAGCAGTACCACGTCACCCGCGAGAAAGGCACCGAGCGCCCCTTCAGCGGGGCATTGACCTATAACAAGGAAAAGGGCATCTACACCTGCGTCGGCTGCGGCGCGGAACTGTTCAGTTCAGAGCAGAAGTACGACTCCGGCTCCGGCTGGCCAAGCTTCTGGGCCGCGCTCAACGAGAAGAACGTCGGCGAGGATACAGACCGGAGCTTCTTCATGGTGCGTACGGAAGTCCACTGCGCCAGCTGTGGCGCGCACCTGGGCCACCTATTCGACGACGGCCCCCAGCCGACGGGCATGCGCTACTGCATCAACTCGGCCGCGCTGAACTTCGTCAAGGATTAAGCCACACCTGACAGGTTTGTGGCGAACCTGTCAGGTCTCACACTCGGAAGAGCAACCATGACAAACAACATCCCCGCCATCAAACCCTGGGATGCCTTCGGCCAGACGCTCTACGCCTACTGGCAGGGCGAGCCAAACGTCGTCGAGATCATCGAGCGCGACGATGGCTGGATAGACGTCTCGGGCTCCAGTGGCCCCCGCGCCTACTTCGCCCCCTTTGAGG
>NZ_JAYRVJ010000685.1:0-25386 GCF_041918635.1 Promineifilum sp. (SeqCode) | reverse complement strand
GGCCGCCGGGCGCGTCGAACATGCTGCCACCGCCGGTCCCCTGTCCCAGATTGGCCGAGGCCGGCAGCGCGCCGAAGTCGCCCGGCGACAGGCTCACCTGGTACTCGTCGGGCGTCAGCGAATCGCCGTTGTCGGTCGCGCGGTCGGTGTCGATTTGTATCTCCAGGCTATCGCCCCTGTAGATTTGGTTGCCGGTCTGGGTCTGGACGTGCCGGTCGTCGGTCACCTGGGTGGCGACGTAGAGGTTGGTGCTGTCCCAACCCAACTGCCACAAGACAGACACATCCTGGCTTCTGTCCCACGCGCTGTCGTTGTAGACCAGGAACGGGCTGTCATAGGCCGGCAACGCGCCCCACTCGTTCAGGTTGCCATCGATGGTGGGCGCGCTCATGGCCGCGGCGCGCACGTCGCCGCCGGCCGGGATGACGCCCACGGCCGCCGTCGGCTGGGGTGGGGGCGTGTCGGTCGGCGGAGGCAATAGTGTGTCGGTCGGCGGGGCGGGCGGCTCGGTCTTGGTCGGCGCGGCCGTGCTGACCACAGTCGCGGGCGCGGCGGTGACCATGACCGGCGCGGCCGTGGCTTCGCCGGACGGAGAGCCGGTGGGCAGCGGGACGGCGCTGCTCACTTCCGTCGGCCGGGGCGTGTTTGTCCCCTACAGGCGGCCGGCCAGCCACGCGCCACCCCCCACCAGCATCAGTACCAGCAGCGCGCCTGCCGCCAGCGCCCACACCGGCGGCCCTCGGCGCGCGGGGACGGGGGTGATCGGGGATGTGGCGACGGCCGCGGTCGTCGCGGCGGTTCCGATCGCGCTCAGCCCGGCCGCGGCCACCGGCGCGCCCAGCAACGCCGCCCGCATAGCCCGCGCCCCAGTGAAGCGCCCTTCCGGCTGCATGGCGAGCGCCTGGCTCACGGCATCGGCCGCGTTGGGCGACACCCAGGGCGCGACTTGCCGCAGCGGGGGCATAATTTCCGGCCGCAGCAGGCGATCGGTGGCCGCCGGTGGGTCATTGGCCGTCAGCGCGTAGTAGAGCGTTGCCCCGACGCTGTAGAGGTCGCTGCGGGCGTCGGTATGGCTCAGGGCGAAACCGTAGTGCTCCGGCGAGGCGTAGTTGGGCGACCCCATGCCGCGCACCAGCGTGCGAGTCGTGGGATTGGCCGGGTTCCACAACTTGACCAGGCCGAAATCAACCAGCACCGGCGCGCCCAAGGCCGAGCCATCCGGTTGCAGGATGATGTTGTTGGGCTTGATGTCGCGGTGCAGCACGCCGCGCTGGTGGCAGTAGTCCAGCGCGTCGAGCAGGCGGACGCCTAGATCGGCGGCTAGACTCTCTGCCAGCGGCCCGGCCCGCTCTACCCGTTCGGCCAGACTCTCCCCCGGAACCAGGTTCATGACCAGGTAGACGCTGCCCCCTTCCTCAAAGAAGTCGGTGACGGAGACGAGGCCGGGATGCTTGAGCCGGGCCAGGACGGTCGCCTCCTGCTTGAACTGATCGCGCAGCGCCGCCAGTTCTTCCGGCCGCGCGCCGGGCGGGGGCGTAAGCTCCTTGACGGCCACTTCGATGGTCAGCCGCTCGTCGAAGGCGCGATAGACTGAGCCCATGCCGCCGCGGCCGAGCGGGGCGCGGATGGTGTAACGATGTAACAGCACGTCTCCTGGCGCAGGCACGAGATACCTCCAATACGTAAACCGCAGATTTCGCAGAGCGCCTTTGCGCTCTTGGCGTCTGGCGTAGCACAGGCTTCTTAACCTGTGTCCGCCGCCACAGGATAAGAATCCTGTGCCACAGAATCCTGTGCCACAACTAACAGTTACTTCTCCCGCTAAACCACATCCTTCCGCCGCTGGACGAACGCCGTCAATCCCAGAAAGACGGCGGCGAAGAGCAGCAAGACGAACCAGCGCCCCAACAGGTGGCCGGCGGCGTGGTCATAGGTCACGTTAAACGTCAGCGTCGGCGGCAGCGCGGTCTGGCCCTCATCGCAGTAGCCGCTGGCCGCCGGCGACAGCCCGGCCGGCAGCGGCTCCTCCGGTTCCAAACAGCCGCCGCCCTGCCGGTTTAGCCGCTCGATGTCAACCGAACTACCCAGCGCCTCCAGCGTCCAGCGCGTGGTCGTCAGGTAGGAGATGGGGCGGGCGGCTGGCGGGATCTCGAAGATGGCTCCGGCGAAGATGATCTGCACGAACAGGACGAAAAGGATGATATAGATGACCGTGCTGGAGTTGCGCACGATGGCCGAGATGAGTAGCCCCATGGCGATGCTGGCGAGCGTCGCCAGCACCAGGGTGACGTACATCTCGACCACCGCCGGCAGAAAGATACCGTCGCCCGGAAAATCAACCTTCCAGCTCATCACGAACAGGAGCAGCAGGCATTGCACCGCGCCGAAGGCCAGCAGGATGACGACCTTCGAGCCTAGATAGGGCGGGATGCGCAGGTTGACCATCCGCTCCCGCCGGTAGATCGGCGCCTCCTTGACGATCTCGTAGGCCGCGCCGAACAGACCGAGCAGGCTGGCCGCCAGGGCCACCATGAACAGCAGTCGCTGCGTCGAACTGGCGATCTGGTAGATGCCCTGGAACTGCTCAGCGTCGTCGCCGGGGTCTTCGTCGCGCCGGGCGTCGAGGATGTCTTGCTGAATCTCGGTGCGCACCTGCGACTCGTTCTTGCCGGTCAGATCGTGCTGGCCGGCCATGATGAGCAGCAGCAGGCCGATGAAGGGCATGACGGCCAGCAGGATGATGAGGCTCACCGTGTCGCGCCGGATCAACTCGAAGTAGCGTTGGGCCAGCACGCGGAACTGGCTCAGCGAGGAGACCTTCTGCTTGTCGGGCTGGCGCTCGTGGGCCACATTGGTTGACGAAACGAGGCCAGCGCCCTGCAACCGCCCGGCCACGTACTTCTGATGTTGGGGTGAATGGTCGTAACACGTCTCCCACAGTTCGGCAGCCGATGCCTTGGGGTTGGCGGCAACCAGTTGTCGCCACTGCTGTGACCGTTCCTCAGTCGTAAAGCTGACGCTATTGGCCGGCTGGCTAAGCCGGGTGTAGATGTCGGCGAAGTCCGTCGCGTCGAAGAAATCCTGCGCTTCCGTAGGCGGGCCGAAGTAGGTCAGCCGGCCGTCGGCCATAAAGGCGACCTGGGTGCACTGGTCAATGTTGGCCGTGGCATGGGTCACCAGCAGCACCGTGCGGCCGGCGTCGGCCAGTTGCCGCATGGTATACATCATCTTCTTCTCCAGGCCGGGGTCCAGGCCGGAGGTGGGCTCGTCGAGGAAGAACAGGCCCGGCTCGGCCAGCAACTCGCTGGCGATGCTGACCCGCTTGCGCTGGCCGCCGCTCAGCCGCCCAACCTGCTTATCGGCGTGCTCGCTCATCTCCACTTCGCCCAGCACCTTGTTGACGCGCTGCTCGATCTCCGGCCGGCCGGCGTCGGGCAGTCGCAGCCGCGCGGCGTAGGTCAGGGCGCTGCGAACGGGCAACTGGGGGTGGATGATGTCGTCCTGGGGCACGTAGCCGAGGATGCTGCGGTAGGCGGCGAAGCTCTCGTAGAGATCATCGCCGTTGACCAGCACGCGGCCGTCGGCCGGGGCGAAACCGCTCATGGCGTTGAGCAGCGTGCTCTTGCCCGCGCCGCTGCCGCCGACCAGGGCCACGAACTCTTTGGGCTGCACGGACAGGCTGACGTCTTGCAGGATGACCCGCTTGGTGGCCGCGCCGCCCGCCAACCGGCTGAGCCCGCTGCCGACCGTCACGCGGCGGACGAGATTGTAGGCGTCGATGCGGTAGTTGCCGTTGGGCGCGTACTGGGTGAAGCCGGTCGCGTCGTAGACCAGCTTGTAGGGGCCGATCTGCACCACATCGCCGGCGGCCAGCGGCCGGAAGCCGGCGACGAGCTGGCCGTTCAGGAACGTGCCATTGCTGCTGCCCAGGTCGTGCAGCAGGGCGACCCCGCCGGGCGTGGCGCGCACTTCGGCGTGGCGGCGCGAGATGGTGGGGTGGTCGAGGTGCAGGTCAGCCGACGGGTCGCGGCCGATGACGAAGACCGGCGTCTGGCCCATCTCGCTCCGGCCGAGATGGATGGTTCCAGGCGCGGCGTCGGGGCGCTGGCGGTGGAAGACCAGGCCGACGTTGTTGCCCTGCTCGTCGCCGATGCGGATGATGTCACCATCCTGCAAGACCGCCTCGGTCACCGGCCGGCCGTTGACGGCCGTGCCGTTGGTGCTGTTGAGGTCGCGGATGCGGTACGCCTCGTCCCGAAAGTTAAGGACGGCGTGGTGACGTGAGACGACGGAGCTATTGAGGACGAGATCGTTGTCCGGCTCACGGCCAATGGCGATTGTGGGCCGCGAGATGACGAACACCGCCTCCGGCTGCCCCGGCAGTTGAACGTGCAGGCGGGGCGCGGCGCTGACCGTGCTAATGGGGCCAGGGCGCGGCTGGAGCGCCCGGCCGCAGGTGGAGCAGAAGGCGGCTCCTGGCCGTTTCAGTTGTGCGCCGCATTGTGGACAGAAGTTGGCCATCCCACCTGATCCTCCTACTGTACCGGGGCCGGCCGCACGAGTCACTGGAGAGACTCGCCCACCGCCTAGCGCCCTAAGTCTGTATTATACACCAGGTGGATGAATGGCACGCGGATAAGAGCCACGATCAGTTTAGAACCCCGGCCACCCATGCCGCTGTTCCTTCCACACGTCGGCCTGATTGTGATAGCCGTTGCGCTCCCAGAAGCCGGGCTTGTCGTCGGCGCGTAACTCCAGCCCGCGCAACCACTTGCCCCCCTTCCAGAAGTACTTGTCGTCGGCGCGCTGGCCGGGCACGACGCCGGCCACGCCGCGCAACGGGTAGCCGTGCTCCGGCGACAATGGCTCGCCGTCAAAGTGGGTCGCCAGGATGAAGCCCTCTTGCAGCACGAACGCCAGCGGTGTGTTGGTGGTGTAGCCGTGCTCGCAGTGCTGGACGACAAACTTCGCCTCCGGCCGCGGCCGGATCAGCCCCTCACGCACCAGCGCGGCCACTGAGACGCCCTCCCACACCGTGTCGAACTTCGACCAGCGCGTGACGCAGTGGATGTCGAGCCGCACCTGCGTGCGGGGCAATTGGTTGAACGCCTCCCAATCCCAGCGCCGCTCCTCCTGCACCAGTCCGAACACGCGGAAATCCCACGCCGCCAGATTGACGGTGGGCACGGGGCCGTAGTGGAGGACGGGGAACTTCAGCGTGGCCGATTGGCCCGGCGGCAGACGTTGCTCCGCCTTCATGCGGGTTTCCAATTCACGGCGCTCTTTCTGATCGAATATCATCACACACCTCGAAGAGAATTAGGAATTGCGAATCACGAATTAGACTGGACAGTCCTGAGCCGCCTCTCTCAATTCCTGATTCGTAATTCCTAATTCATGTATAGCGGGATACCAACGCCTTGGCGTAATACGCATGCCAGTTCGCGCCAGGCGCCTGGCGTTGTACTTCGCGATCGAGCGAGACGAGCAAGTAGACCAGCTCACTCTTGGTGAATTTGGCGTTGAGCGCGGCGCTCAGGCGGGGCTGCAAATAGCCGGCGTACCAGATGGGCCAGTCAGGGTCGGCTCCATCCGTCTCGCTGTAGGCTGCGTGGTGAGCCTCGCCTGCCTCGCGGAACAGCGCTGCCACTTCCTCTTGTTTAACTTGGTCGATCATATGCCCTCCGTCTGTGCGGGTCGGCGTCATCCGCCGGCCGGTCGAACAATCATACGCGGCGAACGCGGCGCGGCAAGTCTTTGCCCAATAAAACTAGCGTTTCTCTGCCATTAGGGCTACAATCCCGGCGATTAGTGTCGCGTTCTCTAGAACAAAAGGATTGTGGGACGGAGATGAAGCGATCACTCCATCACTCGTTGCGGCTTTGGGCCTGTCTCTGTCTATTGTTGCCGGCGCTGCTCGTTGCGGGCGCGCTTCATGCTCAGACTGAAACCCCTCCGACGAAGACGCCTACCGCATCGCCCCCCGCGCCGACTCCCGCGCCCCCTTACCAGCTTCAGGATGACCAAGTCCTTGCCGGCGATGCGCCCGGTCGGGCCCAGATCGTCCTGAACTTCACCACCAGCGAGACCGCGTCTGGCGACGAGCAACTCGTCTTGCGTTTCACCCAACCGGGCACGCTGACCGTCCTGGAGAGTGCCATCGACCAGCAGCCGGTGCAAGCCACGTTGCAAAGCGACCAGAGGGGGTATGCCTGGGACGAATTGCCTGCCGACAGCTTGCCGCACATCCTTCTGGTCACGGTCACGGTGGGCAGCGGCATTGGCTCCGACGTATTGAGCTTCCAGTTCATCGACGCCAATGGTGATGCGTTGGGCAACACCCGGAGTCTGTCTCCGCTCAGCATGGATCGGCTGGCCGCGGCGCGGCTTGGGACGGCTGCTGTTCAACCCGATACGGGCACGCCCGTTAGCACGGCGACCGCCGCGCCGGCCACGACCGCGGCGACCTTTACCCTCACGCCGGCCCACACCGCCACGCCGAAGCCTACCCAGACCCCTACGGCCCCGGCTACTGTGGCCGCCTCGCCCACGGCGACGATCGCCGTCGCGCCGCTTGCGACCGATGAGCTTACGCCGCTCCCCGCCGACGAGGGCGCGGGCGACGGCTCCGGCTTCCCGCTCTTCCTGCTGCTTGGCGGGCTGTTGCTGGTGGCGTTGCTGGGCATCGTCGCGCTGCTGTTCTTGCGCCGCCGGCCGGTTGCCCACCCCATCCCACCGGCCGGCGCGCCGCTGACCCCGGCCGCGCCGCTCTCGCCCGGCCCGGAGTCGATCACCCGCGCGCTGACGCGACCGGTCTATCTGGAACTCGTCGGCGACCCATCGCGGCGGTTCTTCATTCAACAGACGCCCTTCGCCATCGGCCGCGACGCCGGCGGCGATCTGGTCATCGATGAGAATTTTCCGGAATGGCAGACCGTTTCGCGCGAACACGCTATCATTGCGCGCCACCCGCAGGGCTACACCATCGAAGACCGCGGGTCGCGCAACGGCCTGCGCGTGAACGGACGGCCAACGGCCAAGAACCTGTTGCGCCACGGCGCGCAGATCGCGGTGGGCGGCGTCACCTTCCGCTTTGTGGACGAGTCGCAGGCCGACTAACTGATAGGCGCCATGAACGACATTCCTTGCCCCAATTGCCAGACGCCCAACCGCCCCGGCGCTAAGTTCTGTGTGTCCTGTGGCCGCCTGCTGAACGACGAGATATCGCTCGCTCCGCCTCCTCCCGCCGCCCACCAGACTATCCGCCTGGCGGAGTCCAGCCTGCCCGACTACTCGCCGCACTTCCCGTCGCGTGGCGACAACGGCGCGGCCACCCAACCGTTGGTAGCGCCGGGTATCTATGAGCCGCTGCCCGAAGGGGCGCTGTTGGCCGAGCGCTACGTGATCCAGCAACAGATCGCCGCGCCGCCGGGCAGTTTCTGTTATTACGCCGATGACCTGGACGCCGACGCGCCCTATGGGCCGGCGTGCCTGCTCCGCGAAACGGACAGTCAGGTCACGTTGCCGCAAGCTGTCTCCGATGGCAATCTGGCCGTGCGTGACGCCGTGCCGCCGGGCGAGGGCATCCGGCCGCCCTATGACGCCTTCACGATCACGCTGCGGCCCGGTGACGTGAATCGCCTCTTCGTGGCGCGCGCCGCCGGGCGGCCGTTCGCCGAGTTGGCCTGGCCCGTTGAGACGCCAACCGCGCTGAAGTGGGGCGCGTCACTGGCCCGCGGACTGGCCGCCGTCCACGCCGCCGGGCTGGCCTTCGGCCCGCTCGACGCCGGCTGCGTCGAGAGCGATGGGCAAACGCTCTACCTGGCCGAGTTCCAGAGCGTGACCCCGGCCCACGTCCCCGACCGGGCGCACGCGGATGTGCGCGCCCTGGCCGGGCTGATCTACCAGATGTTGACCGGCCGGACGGAATACGCTCCCGCCGTGGCCGCGCCGCTGCGGGAGCGCCTGGGCGCGCTGATGAACGGGACGGCGCAATTGGGCGCGGCCGAGTTTGCCGAGGCGCTGGCCGCGGGCGCGCAGGCCCTTCGCCGCCCAACCAGCCTCGATCTGCGCGTGGGGCGGCGCACCGACGTCGGTCGCCTGCGCGAACTGAACGAGGACAGCCTGCTGGCGCTGGATTTGGTGTGGAGCAACAGGTCGGTTAGCCAGCCCATGGGCCTCTTTGTCGTGGCCGATGGGATGGGCGGCCACGAAGGGGGCGAGATCGCCAGTGGTTTGCTGGTGCGCGCCATCGCCCAGCACGCCGCCAGTGAGTTGCTGCCCCGCATGACGGCCTCGGCGGCCGGCGACGAACCCATGGACTATGGCGAGTGGCTGGTGGCGGCCATTCAGGCCGGCAACGTTGAGGTCTTCGAACGCGGCCAGACGTCGCACACTGATATGGGCACAACAGTCGTCGCCGTGTTGGTGGTCGGCGACGAAGCCTACGTGGCCCACGTCGGCGATAGTCGCGTCTACCGCCTCAACGCCGCCGGCATCGAGCAGATCACGGTCGATCACTCGCTGGTCGAGAGCCTGGTCGCCTCTAACCAGATCACCCGCGAGGAGGCGCGCCATCACCCCCAATCCAACGTCATCTACCGCACCATTGGCGACAAGCGCCAGGTGGCGGTCGATCTGGCTCAGGTGCGGTTGGCGCCGGGTGACGCGCTGCTGTTGTGTTCCGACGGTCTGAGCGGCATGGTCGCCGATGAAACCATGCACCGCGTGGTGATGGCCGCCGCTTCGCCCCAGGGCGCTTGCGATGCGCTGATCGACGCCGCCAACGCTGCCGGCGGCGAGGATAACATCACGGCCATCATCGTCAGGCCGGAGCCGTTGGCCTGAGCGGCGATCAGATGGGGACGGGGCGGAAGTCGTGAACGGCGCGGTGGAGATTTGGGGCGAGACGGTGGGCGGGCGCGGCCACCCGGATAACCGGGAGGCCATCTTCTTTCCCCGGCCGGGTGAAGATGTCCTGGATGGGGACGTGGCCGCCCGCCGCGGCTATCTGCTGGCGGTGGTGGCCGGAAACGCCGGCGGCGCGACCGGCCCGGCGGCCCGCCGGGCCGGTCAGGCGCTCCTCTCCGCCCTCATCCCCGCCTACTACAGCCACGGCGGCGCGGACACGGCCGAGCGGCTGCGCCAGGCGGTGTTGGAGGCGGCCCACACGGCGCGCGAACGTCTGGCGCAACCGGCGGCCGACGCGACGTTGCTGGCGGCGCTCATCGACCGCCACCAGCTCTATCTGGCTCAGGCCGGCGGCGGGCGCGCTTACCGGCTGCGTGGCGAAACGGCCGAACGGCTGACGCGCGATGTGGCCCCGGGGACGAGCGGACTGCTGCGCGACCCGGATGCCCGGCCGGATTTCTCGCTGATGATTCCCTTACAAGATGGCGATCGGCTCTTGCTCTGCTCCGACGGCCTGGCCGGCGCGCTCGACGATGAGACGTTGGGCAAAGTGGGCGGGCGCGACCGGCCGAGCGAGGCGGTCGCCCGGCTGATCGCGCTGGCCCAGGAGCGCGGCGCGCCGGACGATCTATCGATCATCGTAGCTCAGCTGCGGGTCGGAGCGGTCATGACCCGCGCCCATCGCGCCGTGCTGATCGCCTTGGGTGGGATCGCGGCGATCCTGTCCAGTTGGTTTTTCTGGGAATTGGTGCGATATTGGCGCGACGCCGGTTGAGGCGGCGGACTTTATGTGGGATCCAGTAGGGTGGCTATGAACGACCAACTTCGAGCGTACACACTGAAGATCGTGACCCTGGGGCAGGAGGCCCTGCGAGTTCGCCGCGACGGCGATTGGCTGCCCGATGACCTGGCGTTGTTGGCCGATGAGCTGCTGGCCCTGGAAGCGGCCATCAGCGCCCCGGCCGACGTGGCCGCGCCGGCCGAGCAGCCGGTGGATGAAGCCTATATGGCGACCGAGATGCCGCTGGAAACGCCCTACCCGCCTGTCTCGGCGACCGGCGAGGCCGTTGACGAGGTCGGTGCTGAAGAAGCCGACGTCGACGACTGGCCTACCCAGCCGTACGAAGCGCCCAGCGCGCACACGCCTGAGGCTGATCCCCTGCCCGACGATGCTATTCTGGTTCTGGACGTGGATGAGGAACCGGATGGTCAGGCGTTGGCCGGGGCCATCGTGATTGACGACGCGGCCGCCCAGGATGCGCCGGAGCTGGCAGCCGAGGCTGAGTTGACTGCGCTGGACGAGCCGGCGGCCAACGCGGCGTCGGAGCCTACTGCGGAAGATTCCACGGGCGATGACATGGCCTGGTTGAACGAATGGCCCGCGCCGGAAACGGCCACGAACGCGCCGGCCTCCGCGGACGACTGGCCCGCTTCACCCATCGAGGAGCCGGCCTCTGGGCCGGAACCGGAACAGCCGGCTCCTGTCCCGGCTGTGGCCGAGGCGTGGCCCGCCTCGCCTGTTGAGGAGCCGGCCGCGCAGCTGGAGCCGGAGTTGCCCGCGCCCGTCCCGCCTGCGGCCGACGAAGCCCGCTTCTGCATTAACTGTGGCGAGAAGCTGCGCCCCGGCAAGCGTTTTTGCCATCGCTGCGGCACGCCGATTAGCGAGATGTTCCCTGAGAACGAGGGCGAAAAGCCCGCTCCGGCCGTCGCCTCGGCCGAGGCTCCGACGGCGCCCGCGCCGATGATGTATGCACCCCCTCCGCCTTTACCGGCCACCGCGCCAGCCGAACGCCCGCCGGAGATCACGCGGTTCTGCAACAACTGTGGGCTGGGCGTGGCTGTTGGCGTAACGGTGTGTCCCGATTGTGGCAGCCGCGACATGAGTTAGCGAAACCCGCCCAACGGAAGAGAGTCGATGACTGAGCGAGTGTGCCCGGCGTGTGGCGCGGCGATGGATGAACAGGCGACCTGCACCGTCTGCGGCTGGTCGCCGGCTGTCAACGGCGCGTCCGACGTTTCGGAATCGCTTTCCGGCGACGCCCCCGTGGCGCGACCGGCTGGCGACGATGGCGCGCCCCCCGTCCCTTTGGCAGCCCTGCCGGCCCCCGCCCGCCTGGCCTTGCGCGCCGCGGCCCGCGTCCATCCCGGCCGCGTGCGCGGGGCCAACGAGGATAGCGTTTTGCTCATCCAGCTGGTCGGGCTGCCGATAATCTCAGCGTGTTCGTCGTGGCCGCCGCGCCTGTGGCTCTATAGGAGGAGGTCTTCGCATGGCTGACGAGGTTATCATTACATCATCGCTCAACCGGCCCCGGTATCCCGCTCTCGATGCCGAGCAGGTGGCCTACGTCTATCTGGAGGCCCGCCCCCGGGAGGGTGTGGCGACGGTCAACGCGCCCCTGAATCTGGCCCTGGTGCTCGACCGCAGTGGCTCGATGGCCGGCCAAAAGATACGCGACCTGCGCCAGGCGGCGCGGCTGCTGCTCGACCGTCTCGGCCCGCAAGACCTGATCTCCCTCGTGCTGTTCGATGACCACGCCGATGTGCTCGCCCCCAGTCGGCCCGCGGTCGACAAGGCGGCGCTCCTGGCTCAACTGGATCGCATCGACGAGCGCGGCGGCACGCAGATGTCGCTCGGCCTCCAGGCCGGGTTGGGTCAACTCCAGGCCGGGCTAAGCCCCGACCGCGTGAATCGCCTGCTGCTGTTGACCGACGGCGAGACGTGGGACGACGAAGACCGCTGCCGTGAGTTGGCCGGCCGCGCCGGCCAGCTGGGCATCCCAATTAGCGCGCTCGGCCTGGGCGACGAGTGGAACCAGACCTTGTTGACCGACCTGGCCGGCTTGTCGGGCGGGTCGTGGGAGTTCATCGATACGCCGGATCGGATCGTCGCCGCCTTCCAACACGTGGTCGCCGTCATGCAACGCACTGTCGTCACCAACGCCAATCTTACCCTGCGGCTGGTGCGGGGCGCGCAGCCGCGGGCGGTGTGGCGCGTCCAGCCGCTCATCGACCGCCTGACGGCGCGGGCGCTGAGCGAGCGGGACGTGCAAGTGGCCCTGGGCGATCTGCCGCGCGAAGGGCAGAGCGTTCTGGTAGAATTGGCATTGTCGCCGCGCGCGCCCGGCGCTTACCGCGTGGCCCTGGCCGAGGTGAATTACGACGTGCCCGGCGGCGCGGCGGGGCAGAAGTCGACGGCCGACGTGCTGATCACCTTCGTCGCCGATCCGGCCGAGGCCCAGGCGGTCAACGGCGCGGTGATGAACACGGTGGAGCGCGTCACGGCGCACAAGCTGATGACCCGCGCCCTTGACGAGCGGGAAACGGCCGACGCCGGGCAACGCACACAGCGCTTGCGCGCCGCCGCCACCCGATTGCTGGACGCCGGCGAAGTCGAACTGGCCCGCGAGGCGGAGGCAGCCGCGGCCCAACTAGCTGCCGGCCACTCTCTCTCCGCCGGGGCCACCAAGCGATTGGTCTCCGCTACCCGGCGACTGGACTAAGCGATATGGCTGAAAACGTCTACCGATTGCGCAGATGTCCTTTCTAAATCTGTGAAATCTGTGTAATCTGTGGATGCTTTTCTTAGGAGGTAGGACATGAGCATGATCAATTGCCCAAACTGTGGCGCGCAGGTTCCGGCCGGCGCGGCCTTCTGTGACAACTGCGGCGCATCGTTGGCCGGCGTGGCCGCGCGCCCGGCCACCGGCGGTCTGCGCTGCGCCGTGTGTGGCGAAAGCGTGATGCCGGGCGAGGCCTTCTGCGGTAATTGCGGCACGCCCCAACCCGCCGCCGCGCCGGCTCCGGCGGGGCCGTCGTTTGTGCCGCCGCTGCTGCCCCCCTCACCACCGTCCCAACCGCAAGGCTGGTCGCCTCAGCCGCAAGGTTGGCCGTCACAGCCTCCCGCGCAGCCACCTGTGCCCCAGCCATCCTCGCCCCCGCCGCCGCCCATCCCGGCCTCCAGCGCGACTTGCCCCAACTGCGGCATGCCCGTCTCGCCGAACGACGTATTCTGCGACAACTGCGGCCATGCCCTGACGCCCGCCCCCGGTTTTCCGATGCCGGAACAGAAGCCGGCCGAACCCGTCTGGCCGTCAGCCGAACCCGTCTGGCCGCCGGTCGCCCCAGCCGGCTATGAGCCATTCCCGGCCAGCCCCGGCGCGACGGCGTTCAACCCGCGGCTCATCGTCCAGGCGTCGGGCGCGACGCTGAACATGGCCGGAGGCAAGAGCGAATACATCATCGGCCGCGAAGACCCGGTCAGCGGCAGCTTCCCCGATGTCGATCTCGTTCCCTATGGCGGCGAAGAGGGCGGCGTGTCGCGCCGCCATGCCAAGATCGCCGTCCGTGGCGGTGAGTACTTCATCGAAGACCTCAATTCGGTCAACTACACCTACGTGAACCGGCAAAAGTTGCCGACGCAGGTTCCTCACCCCTTGCATGACGGCGACGAGGTGCGGTTGGGGCGCGTGGTTTTGCAGTTCAAGGTGAGTTAACGGTTCCGGTACGGTTGAAGGACAGCGTGGCCTCCGCCCGGTTTTGTCATCTGTGCGGCCGTCCCCTGGGGGACACGGGCGCGATCGACGACCGTACCTTCCGTCACCGCGACTGGCCGCCGGGGCTGGCCCTGCACCTGTGCGCCGACTGCGCCGCCCATAAGCCCCGTTGCCTCGCCTGCGGCCTGCCGGGCGCCGTCCCTGGCCTCTGCGAGACGTGCCGCCAGACGGGCCAATTCTGCCTGACGTGTGGCCGGAAGACGCGCCGCCGCGTGACCATCGGCCATAGCGGCCCCTACTGCGCCGACTGCGCCCGCGACCGCCCGCGCTGCGACGTGTGCGGCCTGCCCGTCGCCAACGGCCGCCGCCCGCTGGCCGACGGCCGCCTGACCTGCGCGGCGTGCGAGGCGACGGCCGTCCACGACCCCGGTGAGGCGCAGGCCATCTTCCGCGCCGCCGAAGCCGCTATCGGCCGGCAACTCGGCCTCTCGCTTGGCGTGCCGACGGGGTTGCTGCTGGTGGGGCGCGATGAACTGCTGGCCGTCATGCGCGAATTGGGCCAGGAGCCGGACGGCGCAGCCGACACGCTGGGGGCGTATACGCGGCGCGGGCGGCGGCGCGGCATCTACGTGCTGTCCGGCCTGCCGCGTCTGCTGCTACTCCAGGTAGCGGCGCACGAATGGGCCCACGCCTGGCAGATGGAGAACGCGCCCCTCTTGCGCGATCCGATCTGGCGCGAGGGGTTTGCCGAGTGGGTCGCCTATGGGCTGCTGCGGGCGCGCGGCGAGACGGAAGCGGCGGAGCGCATGCTCGCCCGCGAGGATGTCTATGGCGACGGTCTGCGCCACTTGCTACAACTGGAGGCGCAAATGGGCGCGCCGGGCGTCATTGACTGGTTGCGCCACGCGCGTTAGGGCGACCCGATTGTAGCGCGGGTTGCCAACCCGCCTCTTCGCGCCCCAGACGCGGGATACCATCCCGCGCGACAAGCGATTTGGCGAATCGCCCAACAGGAGCCATACTACTTCTCTGTGGCACTCCCTGACACCGAGCGCGGCAACCACGGACGGTGGCGCGATCTCTCCTGGCTGCCGATCACCGTCCTGCTGGGCCTGCCGCTCATCACCCCACTGTTGCGGTGGTCGTCCGTGGCCTGCACCCACGACGGCCACCTGCATTACCATCGCGTCGCGGCCCTGGTACACGCCTGGGAGAACGGCCTCTACCTGACGCGCTGGCTGCCCGATCTGGCTTTCGGCTACGGCTATCCCTTCTTCGTCTACCGCGAGGCCGCGCCACTCTACGCGGTCCTGTTGCCCCACCTGGCCGGGCTGCCGCTGCCGGCGGCGTCGAACCTGTTCTACGCGCTGACCATTCTGGCCGCGGGCGTGTTCATGGCCCTGTGGGTGCGCGACCTGTTCGGGCCGCGGGCGGCCGTCGTCTCGGCTGTGGCCTACATGGCCGCGCCCTACGTCCTGATCGATGCACTGGTGCGCGGCAACGCGCCGGAGTCGCTGGCCCTGCCGCTCTTCCCGTTGCTACTGTGGGCGGGGCGGCGCTGGGTGCTCGGCCGCTCCGTCGTGGCCTTCCTGGTCGGCGTCCTCGGCCTGGCTCTGCTCTCCATCAGTCACAACATCTCGACCTTCCTCTTTGCGCCTGCGTTGCTGGTCTATCTAGTGGCTGTTGCCTGGGTTAGGTCTTCGTCCGACCGCAGGGGGGCGGGGGAGCAGGGGAGCAAGGGAGAGAATTCTCTCACGCTTGCTACCCTGCTCTCCCGCCCCCCCGCCCTCCTACGCGCAACCCTCCTGATCGCCCTTGGCCTTGCCCTCGCCTTCTTCTACACCGGCGGCGCGCTGCTGGAGATGGATCAAGTCACGCTGGAGATGTCCACGACAACGCGCAACAACGACTGGCGCTTCAACTTCGCCTCGCTGGGCGAAATCCTGGCCCCCGTCGCCGCCGAAGACCCGTCGCTCGCCAACCCGCCGTTGCGCTTCCGGCTGGGTTGGGTTCCGCTGGGGCTGGCGGCCCTGGGCGTGAGCGGCTTGTGGTGGATCCGGGGACGAGACGCCGTCGTCCGGGAGCGGCGGCTGCACGTCTGGCTGATGCTGGCCGGAGCGGGCGTCTTCCTGTTCATGGCCCTGCCCCTTTCGCGCGCGGTGTGGGAGGCGCTGCCGCTGATCGACTTCGTCCAGTTTCCCTGGCGCTTCGTCGGTCGCGCCGCGCTGCCCGTGGCCTTCCTGGCCGGCATCCCCTTCGCCCATCCCTTTTTCTCTTCCCCCCCGCTCCCCCGCTCCCCCGCTCCCCTGCGCTCAATCCTTTTCCTGCTTGCCCCCACCCTACTCATCGTGGAAGCGCTCCCTACCCTGTATCCGCGCTACTGTTGGGAAGAGCCGTTCCCGACCATCCTGACCGTCCACACCTACGAGCGGCTGAGCGGGCTGGTCGGCGTCGACCCGGAGGGCAGCTACTTCCCGCGCACGGTAGCGGAGCGGCCGGCTGGCTCGCCGCTGGAGGCCGACTACGCCGCCGGCCGCGTCCCCCAGCGCTTCGACGCGACCGCTCTGCCCGACGGGGCGACGATCAGCGACGTGGTCTATGACCGCTTCGGCGTCACGCTGACGGTGGACACGCCGGAGGCGTTCACAGCGCGCTACCTGAGCTTTGCCTTCGCCGGCTGGTCGGCGCGGGTAGATGGCGAGCGGGTTCCCATTACGCCTGAAGACCCTTCCGGGCTAATCACCTTCGACGTGCCCACCGGGCGGCATGAGATCGTCGTGGCGTGGGGGGCGACGCCGCTGCGGCTGGCGCTGGTGGGGCTGAGCGGACTGGCGGGGGTGGGCGTGGTCGTCGTGGCGCTTTGGGGACGGCGACCGGGCAAGCGGAGAAAAGAGGAAGAATCCGCAGATTTCGCAGATTACGCAGATTTTTCAGAGCGATGGGCGGGTTCTGCGGTATCCGTGAACACTTCACCGCTAACGCGCGCTGAGGTGGCGGCGCTGGTGCTGCTGGCCGTGGCGCTGCTGGGGGGGAAGGCGCTGGTCGACCGGGTGGAGACGCCGCTGCGGCGGGTGGGTGCGCCGCCGGTGGCGCAGGTCACGGCGTTGCAGGGGGCGGAACTGCGGCTGGACGGCTTCAACCTGGGCCGCGGGCGCGTGCCGGCGGGGGAGACGTTCGACATTGACCTGGCCTGGACGGCGCTCGCTCCACCGGTCGCCGACTACCAATCCAACGTCTGGCTCGTGGACGCGAACGGGCTGATGTGGAGCGACAAGGGCACGCAACGGCCGCGCCTCTACGAGGACGCCCCGCCATCGCGCGAGTGGTCGCCCGGCCAGTGGGGCTGGGACAGCCACGAAGTGCGCGTCCTTGACGGCGCGCCGCCGGGCCGCTACGACATTGTGCTGACCCTGTTTGACAAGGCGACGCTGGCCCCGGTCACGCTGACCGACAGCGGCACGGGCGAAGTGGTCGGGCCAACGGCGGTGATCGGGCAGATCGAGGTCGTCAACCCGGCGCGACCACCCGACTTCACGCCGCAATACCCGCTCGATGAGACACTCGCGCCGGGGCTGCGTCTGCTCGGCTACAATCAGGATCGGGCCGAGGCGATTCCAGGCGAGAGCGTGCTGCTGACCTTCTTCTGGGAGTGCGCCGAGGCAGCGTCGTGCGGCCGTGTGGCGCTGCGGCTGGAAGACGCGGCGGGGGCGACGGCGCGCGTGTGGGACTTGCCGCTCGTGCGAGAAGGTCTGGCGGCGGACGAGTGGCCCGCCCACGGCCGGCTGCGCGGCCAGCACCTCCTGCAACTGCCGGCCGGCCTGGCAAGCGGGCGCTACCGCTTTGTCCTGCAAGAACTGCCCCTGGGCGAGATCGCCATCACCGCTCCGGAACGTACCTTCACCCCGCCGCCGCTGGCCCTGACACTGGACGCCCCATTCACCGCGAACGACGGTACACTCATCGCCACCCTGGTCGGTTTGGCCGCTGGTTCACCGCTGCCCCCCTGCTCCCCCACCCCCCCGCTCCCCTGCTCCCTTCCCCTCCTCTGGCGCGCCGAGTCGGAGACGCCCGTTGGCTACCACGTCTTTGTCCATCTGGTGGACGAGACTGGGGCCATCGTCGCCCAATCGGATGCCGTGCCCGGCGAATGGACGCGGCCGACGACGGGCTGGTTGCCCGGCGAATACGTGCTGGACGTGCATACGCTGGCTCTGCCCGAAACGCTGCCGGCGGGGCTGCTCACGCTGCGCATTGGCCTCTACGACCCCGACAGCGGCGAGCGGCTGATGGCAGCCGGTGGGGAAACGTTCGCGACCATTGAAGGGGTTAGGGAGTAGGATGTAGCGCGGGATGGTATCCCGCATCTTCCGGCGCGAAGAGGCGGGTTGCCAACCCGCGCTACAACCCCCTCTAACGTTCTTCGTACACTCGTTTTATCTTTTTTATACGTTTCCCTCTGAGAATAGAAGGTGTTAGCGTGGTTTGAGCAAGACACATAATGGCAAAAACAATCAAAATTGGAGGTGTCGCCATGTCCAAGATTGTACGTTGGAACCCGATGCGTGAGGCGGTTGACCTGTTCAATGAGTTTGACCGCGCGTTCGATATGCCGTTCTACCGGTCGCGGTGGGGTATGCCCCTGCGGGCCAATGAGGTGGTTGGCAGTTGGGGGCTGGCCCTCGACGTGGCCGAACAGGGCGAGGCGTTCACCGTGAAGGCGTCGCTGCCTGGCATCAGCGCCGACGACCTGAACGTGACTCTGGAAGACAACGTCCTGACCATCCAGGGCGAGATGAAGGAAGACGAAACCATCGAAGAGGCCAACTACCACATCCGCGAGCGCCGCTCCGGCAGCTTTAGCCGCAGCGTGCGCTTTCCGGTCCCGGTCGAGGCCGGCAAGGTCGAGGCCGCCTTCGAGAACGGCGTGCTGACGTTGACTATCCCGAAGGCGGAGGCGGTGAAGCCGAAGCGGATCGAGGTTAAGGCTGCCTAATCCCGCTTGTAGGGTGGGATGGTATCCCGTATTCCGCTGGTCTGAAGAGACGACATGCCAGCCCGCGCTACAACGGCGTGGTCGTTGAAGACGAGAGGCGCTCTGCTCATTGAGTAGAGCGCCTCTCTTGTTATGGTGTGCCCGGCAACGCCGTCAACGATTCTCCACGTACAACTGGCGCGGGTCCAGGCGGGTTATGCCCTGAATCTGATCGAAGTGGGTGTCGGCCGAGATCAGCGTAGTCAAGCTATTGTTGCGCATCACCGCGGCATGGATCAAATCGCGCGCCTTAATGCCTTGCGGAGCATAGGCGTTGAATAGCTCAATGGCCAGGGCGACGTCTCGCCGCGTGATGGGCAGGACTTCTGGCACAAGGGTCAAGACGTTCGTCGCCAGCGTCACGGCCAGCGCGTGTCGCTCCAGCGCGCCATAGCGGTACAGGATTTCTTGTACAATCTCGGCGTCGATGACCGCTGAGAGCTTCCCCTGCGCGATGGCCGCCATGACCCATTGGCAAGCCTCCCGATAAGGGTGTTTCGCGCCGGCTGCGTACATGGGGATGTTGACGTCCAGAAAGAGTGGCCCTTCGATCATTGGGTTGCGCCCCTGATGATCTCTTCTTCCATCTGTTCCCAGTCGGCGACGGGAGCCTCTAGCGCGAACATCTCCTGCAGCGCTTCGAGTTTGCGCTTTTCTTGCTCTGGCGCGAAGTAAACCGCTTCCACAGCCTCGCGAACGAGAACGCTGATGGGCTTGTCCGTCTCAGCGGCGATATGTGTCAGTTGCCGATATTGTTCGTCCGTAAGCACCGTTTGAACACGCTGTGTCAGTATAGCCACTATCCCCTCGCGGTTGTAATATATCTTCGATAGTATCCCTATTATACTCACAACTTGCGGTTGGCTCAATCACCAAGCATCTGAAAGGTGACTACAACTTTGTCTGACGCCCTCTCTGGCCGAAATGAAAGCTAGTGACAAATGTCATACTTTCGGGTGACATTCATCACTATTTCAGCGGATCGTCCATGCTTTATGATCAGACATACAGGGCATTCCATCCTGTGTCAGTGGGTTGTAGCGTTTAAGAGCGGGGCCTGGGGAGCCGCGCGCTGACCGAATAACAGCCAGAGCCGGCTCCTGGGGCTAACCGCCTAGGGGAGCAAGAAATGATCACTTTGCACGTTGGGAAAGGCGGCCGCCGCTGGTTCAGCGCGGCCGCGATCGTTTTGGGGTTGTTGTTATTGGTCACGGGCTTAAGCCCGGCCGGCGCGCAGGACCAGCCGGAGGCCGCCGGCCAGCCGCCGGTCGACGCCCAGACCTTGGAATTCTCCTCGCCGTGGTGGGGCGCCACGCCGGTTCACGATGGCCTGGCTCTGAAGACGTCCACCGGCGACTCGTCCGACCTCTTCGGCCAGACGGTCGCGCTGTCCGGCGATACCGCCGTGGTTGGCGCGCCGGCCGAGGACGTTAACGGCCTCTGGGACGCCGGCGCGGTGCACGTCTACGTGCGCAATGGCTCCGGCTGGACCGAGCAAGCTCGCCTGACGGCGTCGAACATCGCGCGCCAGGATCATTTCGGCGAGTCACTGGCCCTGGACGGCGATACCCTCGTCGTCGGTGGCAACCGGTTTAACGACCAGGGCAGCGCCCAGGAGAGAGGGGATGTGTACGTCTTCGTCCGCAATGGGACGACCTGGACGGAGCAAGCCCACCTGATCGCCTCCAACGCCGAAAACGGCGACCTGTTCGGACACGCGGTCGCAATCTCCGGCAATACCATCGCCGTCGGCGCGCCCTGGGAGGACGGCGACGGCTCAGGCCCGGGCAACAACGGCGCGACCGATTCGGGCGCCGTCTACGTGTTCGCCCGCAATGGGACAACCTGGAGCCAGACCGCTTATCTGAAGATGCCCGAGGTGGTGCGCGCCCATGATCACTTCGGCGTTTCAGTGGCCGTTGAAGGGGACGTCATCGCTGTGGGCGCGCCACAATCCGACGGCTTCGACGGCTCCCCGGCCAATCATGGCGCGGTCTATACTTATCGCCGTTACGGGACGAACTGGGAGTGGCGCGGCCTGCTGGAGGCATCTAATCTTGAGGCCGATGATGGGTTCGGGGCATCGGTAGCGATGGCGGGCAACACGATCGTCGTCGGCGCACCGGGCGAGGATGGCAATGGCTCGAGCGAGAGCGACAACAGCGCGCCCGACGCCGGCGCGGCCTACGTCTTCACGTCAGGCAACGAAGGCACCAGGTATCAGCGAGCCTACCTGAAAGCGTCTAACGCCGAGGCGGGGGATCGATTCGGCGGCGCCGTCGCGCTAGAGGAAGAAGCGCTAATCGTCGGAGCCGAATGCGAAGACGGTGATGGTTCGAGCGAGAGCGACAACAGCGCCGAGTGGGCCGGCGCGGCCTACGTCTTCGCCGGTGGGGGCACCAACTGGACGCAAGTGGGCTACCTGAAGCAGCCTAGCGCCTATTCCATGAGCCTCTTCGGCAACGGAGTCGCCATGGATGGGGGGCAGGTGGTCGTAGGAGGAGACTTCTACTTTGACTGGTCAGGTGCGGCCTACGCCTACGTTCTCGACTACCCGTATGGCCCTACGGCCCGCGTCTCGGTGGACTCGCGAGGCAATCAGGGGTATGCCACTTCCCACTCCCCCGCCATCTCGGCCAACGGGCGGTACGTCGCTTTTGCCTCCGAGGCCATGCTGGTCGACGATGACACCAATGGCGGCGATGAGAATAGCGATATCTACGTCCATGACCGGCAGTCAGGCCAGACGACCCGCATGTCGGTGGATTCCGCCGGGGGTCAGATAAATGGCTGGGCGTGGCGGCCCACGATCTCGGGTGACGGCCGGTACGTGGCCTTTCAATCGGACTCCGACGACCTCGACGGTGGCTACCCCAACGGCCTGGACGACGTCTTCGTCCACGACCGCCAGACCGGCGAAACCCATCTCGTCTCGGCCGATGCGGCGGGCCACCCGGGCAACCACGCCTCCTGGGCCGCCGCGCTCTCGGCCAATGGGCGCTACGTGGCCTTTGCCTCCAACGCCAGCAACCTCGTCGGCGGCGACACGCAGACGTGCGAGGATGACTATTACGGCACGATCAGCTGCCCCGATATCTTCGTCCGCGACTTGCAGACGGGCCAAACCAGCCGGGTTTCGCTGAGCACGGCTGGCGAGCAGGGCAATGCCGAGTCCTACAACCCCGACATCTCGCCCGACGGGCAGTATGTAGCCTTCCAGTCAAGCGCCAGCAATCTGGTGGCCGGCGACACGAACGGCACGGTCGACGTCTTTGTGCACGACCGCCAGACCGGCGAGACAACGCGCGTCTCGCTCAATTCGGCCGGCGCGCAGGGCACTGGCGACTCGGAAGACCCCGCCATCTCGGCCGATGGGCGCTACGTGGCCTTTGGCTCCTACGCCAGCAACCTCGTCAGCGGCGACACCCAAACCTGCAAGGTCGGGTCTGGTAGCGCTAACTGTCCAGATATCTTCGTTCATGACCGCCAGACAGGCCGGACGACGCGCGTCTCGGTGGACTCAGCCAGCAACCAGGCGAATGCAGCGTCATACGAGCCAGCTATCTCGGCTGATGGCCAGTATGTGGGCTTCTACTCCGGGGCCAACAACCTGGTCCCTGGCGACACCAACGACGCAGGCGACGTTTTCGTCCACGATCGCTACACCGGCCAGACCCGCCGTGTCTCGGTCGGCCCGGGGGGCCGGCAGGGCGTGGGCGGCGCGGCCGGCTCGCCCGTCTTTTCGGCCGACGGCCGGTACGTGGCCTTCGACTCCTCCGCCAAGAACCTGGTCCCCGGCGACCTGGGCGACCACGACGTCTTCGTCCACGACCTGTGGCAGGACAATATCACTGTCACGCGCGCCTCGGTCAATTCGGCCGGCGAGGAGGCGGACATTGGGGTAGATGGGGAGTGGCTGAGCATCTCGGCCAACGGCCGCTTCGTGGTCTTCCAATCTTCGGCGCGCAACCTGGATAACCAGCACCCGGCCTGCGGCACCGGCAGCACGTTTGTCCACGATCGGCTGGCGGGCTGGACGGTGTGCGTCTCGACCAATGAGGCCGGCGATCGGGCCAGCTTCTTGACGCACGGCTCGACGATCTCCGCCAACGGCCGGTTCGTGGCCTTTGACAGCTACACCGATGGCCTGGTGCCGGGCGACACCAGCGGGCTGAATGACGTCTTCGTCCGCGATCTCCAGACGGGCCAGCTTAGCCTGGTCTCGGTCAACGCGGCTGGCGCCCAGGGCGATAACCACTCGAACGGCCCGAGCCTCTCCGCCGACGGTCGCTTCGTCGCCTTTACGTCCGCCGCCAGTAACCTGGCGCCGGGCGTCCGGCCGCTGTGCAACGATAGCGGCGATTACTACTACTGTAGTGACATCTTCGTTCGCGACCGGCAGACAGGGCAGACCATCCTGATTTCCGCTGACTCCGGGGGCAACCAGGGCAATGGCTGGTCGACGGACCCGGACATCTCCGCTGACGGCCGGTACGTAGCCTTCTTGTCAGAGGCCACCAACCTGGTCGAGGGCGACACCAACAACGCCACGGACATCTTTGTCCGCGACCGGCAGACGGGCCGGACGACCCGCGTCTCGGTCGACTCGGCCGGCGGTCAGGGCAACGACCATTCGGGCTGGCCCGTAATCTCGGCCGATGGGCGCTACGTGGCTTTCGTGTCCTCGGCCAGCAACCTGGTCAGCGGCGACACCCAGATGTGCCAGTATGGCAGTGGAGAGCCATACAACTGCGAAGACGTCTTCGTGCATGACCGGCAGACAGGCCGGACGATCCGTGTCTCGGTCGACTCGGCCGGCGTTCAGGGTAACAACTATACCTCCTGGGCCGACATCTCCGCCGACGGCCGGTACGTGGCCTTCGGGTCATGGGCCAGCAACCTGGTGAGCGGCGACACGAATGGCGCCAGCGACGTTTTCATCCACGACCTCCAGACGGGCCGGACAACCCGCGTCTCGCTGAACTCGGCCGGCGGCGAGGAAGACGGCGGCGCGACGAACGTGGCCCTGTCAGCCGATGGCCGGTTTGTGGCCTTCATGTCGGAGGCGGCTAACCTCGTCAGCGGCGACACCAACGTCGCGCGTGACGTCTTCGTCCACGATCGCGGGGCGGTAACCGCCCCGGCCGCGCCCATCGCCGTGAACATCACCCTCTACAACAACCCCACCACGACCGCGGCCCGCGCGCCCTACGAGCGCCTCATCGGCTACTTCGCCGACGCCGTCTACGAATCGTCCAACGGCGCGCGCAAGCTGGGCGCGGTGACCTTCCATACGGCCAATAGCAACCTGGCCGGGGCGCACATCATCTGGGCCGATCGGTGCTGGCCCAACGCGCAGCCGGCCGGCTACGCCGTTCCCGGTATGCACGTGAACATGTGCGACGTCTTCGCCGACGGGGCGGGAACGGGCCAGGACTACGCCTTCCTGAGCGACGACGCGCACCAGCGCGGCGGCGGCTACACCCTGGCCCACGAGTGGGGCCACTACTACTTCGGGCTGTACGATGAGTACGTGGGAAAACCGGACTGGGACGACACGTTGTACCTGCCCCATTCGACCGACGTGGCCGTGCCGAACTCGATCATGAACAGTCAATGGTACGCCCTGGGCGGGAACAACAACTGGCTTAACTTCTCGGTGGCCAAGAATGACGCCGGGCAGACGGCGCAGTACCGCGTCTATGGCGCGTCCGGCTGGGACACGCTCATGCGTCCGGCGTCGGCCGACCCGCGCGACGGTCAGCGCCTCTCGCTGCCGGCGCGAACCTTCTACGCGGACTTGCTGGAGGTCGCGCCATGGGTCAGCCAGGATGCGGCCATCCAGCTGCCCGCCAGCGCGGCGCTGAGCGACCTGCAGATCGTCTGGCAGTCGCCGGCGGCGGCGCAACCCGAGGACGCGGCCGCCGCGGGCTACGCGGCGCAGTTGAACTCCGTTCTGGGTCCGACGGTCACCTCGCCCGACCCCATTCTGCTGCTGGCCTTTGTCCACAAGGCCCGGCCGCTGACCGGCGTTGGCGTGCAGGGCAGCGTGCGGCTGCCCAACGGCAGCAACCAGCCGGTGACCTTCGCCGACGACGGCCAGCCGCCGGACGCGACGAAAGGGGATGGCCTCTACTCGGCCATCCTCGGCTACCGGGCCAATGGCGCGTATACCGTCCGGGTGGACTTCGACAACCACGCCGGCAAGGCCGCCTTTGTGTCTACCTCCTTCCAGCCGACGACGGACGTGAACGGCAAGCCCGTCCCGCTGCCGCCGCCGGCCCCGGTGAGCGCCGACTTCACGGCGTCGGCCACGCTCCAGGTCACGGTGAGTGGCGTCGTGGCCGACGATCACGGCAACGCGCCGGGCAGCGCCCGGGCTATCGCCGCCGACAACGCGCCCTGGGCGGGCAAAATCGACAAGGCCGGCGACAAGGACGTGTTCCGGTTCACGACGCTGGGCAGCGGGGTGACCTATGTGCGGGTGAGCAACCTGGCTCTGGGCATGAATCCCAGGCTGCGCGTGTTCGGCCCCAATGGGACGACCGTGCTGTTCATCGCCGGTCTGGACAGCAGCCTCAGCGAGTACCCGTTCATCCCCCTGACCGGCGTCGCGCCGGGGACGACGGTCTACGTGGAAATCAGCCACGCCTCGGCCACGGCCGCCGACGGGCTTTACGAATTCAGCGCCGGGCCGAAGCTGCCCAGCGACACGATGCGCTTCCGCATCTTCTTGCCACATACGATCCGGTAGCTGCGAGCGTTCAGCGGCGAAAGGCCGGGCGCGGGCCGAACAAGCGGTCGCCCGGCCCTTGCCGGAACGCTTCGGGAGATCATGACATGACGACGAGACAGAATCAGAGAAGCGGTCGCCGGTTTAGCGCGGCTGCGATTGTGTTAGGGATAGTGTTGCTGGTCGTGGCGCTAAGCCCGGCCGGGGCGCAAGAGGAG
>NZ_JAYRVJ010000684.1:0-7215 GCF_041918635.1 Promineifilum sp. (SeqCode) | reverse complement strand
TCGCCATAGCCATCGACCACGTGCAGATGCCACAGCGGCTTGCTGAAGTCGAGCGGTGTGCTCATCAAATCGCTGACGAGACTCTGCAACGCCGATTTGTCGTGGGGATGGGGCAGGCCGACGCGGCGCAGGTGGGCGTTGACGTTGAACGCGGGGTCGAACTCCCAATAGGGGGGGGCGAGGGGCAGCGCCGGCCGGATGACTCGCTGCCGGAAGCGGTCGAATTGGAGCAGGCGCGACTCGACCAGGGCGCGCACGTAGGCCATGTCGACCGGCCGGCGAAAGGTCAGCACCCCGGTTACCATCATCAGGTTGGTGGGGTCTTCCATTTTCAACCAGGCGGCGTCCACGTTGGCGAGGGGGGTAATTCGGTCGGCCATAGCTCTGTCCCATGTACAGTATAGCACAGATGGGTGGGATGCACTTTCCGAAGTGCGTCCCACCTGACATGATGCTAAAATGCCGCCCATGCTTCACCATCACGAACTCGCCGCGGCCGTCCGGGCCGCGCTCACCGCCGCCCAGGCCGGCGGCAGCCTGCCTGCCTTCGACCTGCCCGACGTGCTCGTCGAACGCCCGCGCGAGGCGACGCACGGCGACTATGCCACAGCTGTCGCCCTCCAACTGGCCCGTCCGGCGCGCATGGCCCCGCTCAAGATCGCCGAAGCCATCGCCGCCCACCTGCCCCATCTCGACTACCTGGATGGGGTGATTGTCGCGCCGCCCGGCTTCATCAACTTCCGGCTGTCCACGCCCTGGCTGCAAACGCTGCCCGACCGCATTCTGGCCGACCCGGCGGCGTTCGGGCAAACCGATGCAGGTCACCATCGCCGGGCGCAGGTGGAGTGCGTCAGCGCCAACCCGACCGGCCCGATCACCCTCGGCCGCACGCGGGGCGGCGTCATCGGCGACACGCTGGCCCGCGCGCTGCGCGCCGCCGGCTATGACGTGACGATGGAGTACTACTACAACGACGCCGGCCGGCAGGTCACGCTGCTGGGCGAGTCGGTCAAGGTGCGCTACCTGCAAGCATTGGGCCAGCCGGCCGAACTGGCCGATGAGCACTATCAGGGCGATTACATCACCGACCTGGCCCAGGCGATCATCGCCGAGCACGGCGACGCGCTGATCGATATGCCCACCCCGCTCTTCGCCGACTACGCCCGCGACCGCATCTCCGCCCAGCAGAAGGCGACGCTGGCCCGCATCGGCATCGTCTTCGACGTGTACTTCCGCGAGCAGAGCCTCTACGAGACGGGCGCGGTCTGGCAGACGCTGGAAGCGTTGCGGGAACGCGGTTACATCTACGAGCAGGACGGCGCGCAATGGTTCCGCTCGACCGCCTTCGGCGACGACAAGGATCGCGTCGTCGTCAAGGCCGACGGCGAACCGACCTACCGCCTGCCCGACATCGCCTACCATTGGGACAAGGCGCAGCGCGGCTTCAATCTGGTCGTAGATATCTTTGGCCCCGACCACCACGCCACCGCACCCCAGGTGCTTATGGGCGTCCGCGCCCTGGGCTACGACTCCGACTTCGTCCACACGCTGCTACACCAGATCGTCAACCTGGTGCGCGGCGGCGAACCGGTCAAGATGAGCACACGCCGCGGCCTCTACGTGACGCTGGACGAACTGGTCGATGAGGTCGGCGCCGACCCTATCCGCTACTTCATGATCGCCCGTTCGGCCAACAGCCCCATTGACTTCGATCTCGATCTGGCCGTGGAGCACTCGGACAAGAACCCGGTCTATTACATTCAGAACGCCCACGTGCGCTGCGCCGGCATCTTCCGCAAGTGGGCCGAGGCCGGGCTGCCGGCCGACGCGGACGCGGACGCCGACCTGAGTTTGCTGACCCACGAGCGAGAACTGGCCTTCTTGCGCAAGGCGCTGGAGTTGGGCGACGTGCTGGAGACGATCGCCACGACCTATGAGCCGCACCGGCTGGCCTTCTACGCCTATGATCTGGCCGCGCTCTTTCACCCGACCTACGAGGAGTGCCGCGTGCTGCACAGCGACGTGCCGGAACCGCTGCGGCTGGCCCGGCTGCGCTTCTATCGCGCGGCCCAGGCCCTCTTCGCCCGCGTGCTCGACCTGATGGGCATGAGCGCGCCGGAAGTGATGTAGCCGGTTCCCCGATGACCAGTTGTTCTTACGGATGACCCCTATGACCGAGGACTCGCGCACCGTCCTGACGCCGGCGAACGACAAGCCGGAGGTCCGGCCCAACAACAAGGCTCGCTACTCGATCGTGACCTACGACGCCGCCAACATCGAGGCGTTCGAATGTCAAAGCATCGATCAGTTGTTGCAGTACGTCGATCCGGCGCGCGTGAACTGGGTGACCGTGCGCGACGTGCACGACGAGGCGGAGATAGCCCGTCTGCTGGATGCCTTCCACGTCGATCCGGTCGTGCTGGCCGAGATTCTGGACGAGGGTCAGAAGCAGTTCGAGATCGAGTACGACAACTGCCTCTACCTGGAATATCGCGTCCCTTACTTTAACGAGGCGTCGCGCCGGCTGGAGCAAAGCAGCGGCTCGCTGGTGCTGGGGGCCAACTTCGTCATCCTGTATGAGCACCAGGTGCACGGCCTCTTCTCCCGCACCCGCCTGCGCGCCATCAGCCGGCAGACAAAGGTGCAGCAGCACGGGGCCGACTACCTGTTCTACTTGCTGTTGCGGGCGGTCGTCGTCGATCAGTACCAGCAAGGATTTAAGCACCTGACCGTGGAGCTGGAAGACCTCGAGGATTTCGTGCTGGACGGCCAGGGGCGCGAGACCATCTACCGGGTCATCCTGCGCACACGCGAGGAGATCAAGCCCTGGAATGAGCCGCTGCTGGAGTTGGAAGACTTCTTAGAGTATCTCAAGGACGCCGAGTCGAAGTTCATCAGCGATGACGTCTCGAAATACTTCACCAAGTCGCTCTATCGAGAGATCGAGAGTTTGCTCGAGTTCTACGACCGGCTGCGCGGCTACATGACGGAGATCATGAGCCTGCACATGGGCAACATCGAGCGCAACACCGGCCGCGTCAACCAGCTATTGACGATCATCGCCACCGTCTTCCTGCCCATCACCTTCATCGCCAGCATCTACGGCATGAACTTCGAGTACATGCCAGAACTCAAGCAGCCGTGGGCCTATCCGGCCGTCCTGCTGCTCATGGCGATCGTCGCCGCCAGCCTGCTCATCTATATGAAGCGCCGCCGCTGGTTCTGAGTGAAGAGCGGGGGAGCAGGGGGGCGAGGGAGCGGGGGTGAAAGGCTCACCCAATAGAGCGTTCTTTCACCCCTGCCCCCCCGCTTTCTTACCTCGCCCTCCCCGTAAACCGCAACACCTCATCCCTGACGATGTTGCGCATGATCAGCAGGCCATTGTCGGGCGACAGCTCGAACACCACTGCGGCGCGCAGCGCATCGATGAAGGCCTGTTCCTGTTCCATCACCCCTTCCGGGATAACGCACATTACCCTTCCAATGGATATGTCCGTGACGGTGATCGTCCCATTCTCGGCTGTATAGCGCCCGGAGAAGTTGTTGCAGCCGCCGTTTCCGTTCATTCGGCCGTCGGCGTCGAACGTCACGCTGATCAGCGTATCCGTGATGAGCGGGTTGTTATTGAGCGCCGCGAGGTCAAAGCTCTTGCCCGCCAGCGGATTGACCGGCGGCGCTTCGGTGACCAGCACCGATTGGTCGCGCGAGGTGGATTGTCCCCCGGCCGTGCTGGCGACCAGTTGGTAAACGATCGTGCCCGCCGTTTGCAGGCAGTCCTGCGCCGAACCGGTCAGCCCGGCGTTGTCCAGCACCAGCACGTTGTTGCGCAACAGGCGCACCAGCCACGTGGCGCCGCTGGCCCGCCAACTGATCTGGACGCACTGGCCGGTCTGAATCTGCGTCGGCGTGATCTCGAACGCGTCAATGATCGGCTCGCTCGGCACAGCTGTAGGCACGGGCGTGGCCGTGGCCGGGCTGACGACGTTGACGTAGCCGAGCGCCTGGCTCGCGCCGCCAGGGCCGGTGGCCTGCAAGCGGTACTCGACCGTGGCCGGCGCGCCGGTGCAGTCCTGAGTGTTGCCGCGCACCGGGGCGTTGTCCCAGATGACCCGGAACTGGTTGCTAACGGTGACGCGCGTCACGCTGCCCTGCACGTCCCATTGCAACTGGACGCACTGGCCGGCCGTGACCTGCGCCGGGCTGGCGTTGAACAGGGCGATGACCGGCGCGCCCACCGACGGGCGCACGTTGATGGCGATTTGTCGCTCTTCCACGCCGCCGCCCGGCTTGGTCACGCGCAGGAAGTAGGTGGTCGTGTTCGCCGGGCAGACGACGCGCGTGTTCTGCGGCGTCACCTGGTTGTTCTGCCACGCCTCGCCCTGAGCGAAGAAGAAGACGGCCGAGGCGTTCTGCACATTCCAGGTGAAGGTCACGCACTGCCCCTGGACAATGTCGGTGCTGTTCACCGTGAACTGGATGCTCGGCGAGGGGGTCTGCGTCGGCTGCGGCGTGGCCGTAGCCGGTGAGGGCACGGTGATGCCCACCCAGATGCGGTCGCCGAACGGCCGGTTCTGCTCATCCACCATCTGCCACACGCCCTGATAGACGCCCGGCGCCAGCGGCGCGACCAGGTTCACGAACATGTCGTACTGCTGTCCTGGCTGCACGAACGCTTGCACCGGCGTCGGTTGGCCGCCCATGCTGGCCCCCGGCACGTTGCCGCTGACGAACACCAGCCGGAAGGACGTTGTCCAGGCGCAGGTGCCGCTATTCTGGATGCGCCAGCCCTTGCTGAACGCCTGGCCGGGGCTCACCGGCGGCGGCGACTGCATATTGTTGTCGTCCAGGTTCAGGTCGGCGATGAAGCGCATGCCGTTGGAACATGGCGCGGCGGTGGGATCAATGACCGGCGGCGTAGTGGGCTGCACCGGGGTGGTTGGGGCCGGCGTGATGATGTCGCCGGGATTCACGTTGAGGTACTGCTGGATGAGCTGGTTCAACCGGCTCTCGTTCTGCAATTGGAGGAGAGCGGCATTGAGTTGGCCGCGCAGCGCCTCCGCGCCCGGGCGCACGGCGATGGCGTAGCGCTGCGGGTTAAGCCCGCTGCCAACCAGCTTGACGCCGCCCTGCCCCACGGCCGCCTCCGCCGGTCGCCGGTCGAGGATGGCCAGGTCGAGCCGCTGCTCGCGCAGGTCGCGTACCACCGCGTCGGCCGTCTCATAGACCAACAGGTTGCCAGCGGCGGTGATGCCGCTGTCAACCAGGTCGCGCTGCAACCACGCCTCATAGACGCTGCCCCGCTGCACGCCAATGCGCCGGCCGGCCATGTCCGACAGGCTGGCGACCGCCGTGATGGGCGAGTCGGCCCGGGCCAGGATGCCCTCTTCACCGACGTAGTAGACGTTGCTGAAGTCGAGCTGCTGCTCCCGCTCGGGGGTGATCGAGATGGCGGCGATGGCGACGTCGACCTGCCCCTGGTTCAGCGCGTTGCCCAGGCTGTCGAAGGCCATGTCCCGGATCTCCGTTCCCACGCCCAGCCGGTTAGCTATCTCCTGGATCAGAGCGATGTCGAAGCCGGTCGGCTGGAACTGCGCATCGCGGTAGCTGAACGGGGGATTGTCGAGCGACGTACCCACCACCATCCGGCCGGCGGTGCGCACGCGGTTCCACGATTGGTCGCTCGTGTCGGGCGAGGGCGTGATGGGGATGAGACCGCCGCTGCCGCCGTCGCGGTTCAGGAAAATGTAGAGCAGTAACGCCCCCACGAGAATGGCCAGGATGAGCAGCCCGCCCAACAGCAGATTGTTCCGCCGCTGGTTAGCCTCTTCCTCAACGTCATCAAGCGTGTAGTTCTGCTCCACCGGCTCCGGCTCGTAGACGACAGTCTCCGCCTCGTAGTCGTGCACAGGTTCGTGCACAGGCTCGCGCAGGGGTTGCCCTTCGGGCAGTTCGCCTTCCGGGTTCTCAATGTTATCCGCCATGATAGACCTCCTTCCCAATCGCGCGTCCCAATGACGACGTTCCGCTATTTTATGTCATCATGCCGCTCTCTGACAAGAGGGGGAAACAACTCGCTTTCGAGCCGCCCCGGCTGGCCGGCAAGCGGACGGCGGTCTATCCGCCGTACTGGCTGTCAGCGCGGTTGGGCCAGGCTTTCCAGCGTCAACTGGCCGCGCGCGCTGCGGATCGACAACTGCCGCCCTTCGACCGTGAAGCCCGTGGCCGAACTGAGCACGGTCCGGAACAACTGCTCTTGCTCCATGACGCCCGGTGGGGTGGAACACATCTGCGACGTTGCGCCTAGCGGCCCCACGGACAGGCTGCTGCCGTTCACCTGATAGGCGGCGCTGAAGGTGTTGCAGCCCGACGAGCCGCTGAGGTTGTTGGCGTCGCCGAAGACGATGGTCATCTCCGTGCCCGGGATAACGGTCGCGCCATTGATGGTCGCCACCCGCCAGCCGCCAATGAGGCCCGCCGCGCCCAAACCCACGGTCACCGACGCCTGCTGGATAGCCAGCTGGCCGCGCAAGTCGGCCGCCTCGATGCGATAGGTATACGTCCCCTCGGTATTCAGACAATCGGTCAGGCTGTCGCTGAATTGGGCGAAGTCGAGCACGATCAGCCCATTGCGCTTGATCTGGATGCGGCCGATGTTGCCGCCGGCGCTCCACGACACCGTGACGCACTGCCCGACGTTGATCTGGGCCGGCGTGACGCTAAAGGCGTGGATGACCGCCGGTTGATCGCCCGGCAGCGGCGTCCGCGTCGGCTCGACCGTGGCCGTGGCCTGTGGGGCCGGCGTGGGCGGCTCGATGACGGACACATCCTGGCGCGCCCGCGCGGTGCCGCCCGGGCCGGTCGCCTCCACCATATAGCCCATTGCCCCCACCGGCGGGCAGTCGCGCGACGTTCCCCGCACCGGCGCGCCGTCCCACAGCACTTGCTCGTTGCGGGTCACGCGGATGGTGCTGACTTCGCCCTCCACCTGCCAGCGCACGTCGACGCACTGCCCGGCCGTGATCTGGAAGCCGGGCGTGACGGTGAAGAAGGTGATGAGCGGCACGTTGGCCGCCGGCTGCTGCTGTACGTCCACGCGAATCGAACGCACGTCCGTCGCCGCGCCCGTGGCGACGACGCGCAACTCATAGGTCGTCGTCGCGCCGGGGCACTCGGCCCGGCTGCCGCTGGCTGCCACCTGGTTCAATTGCCACGGCT
>NZ_JAYRVJ010000683.1:0-6390 GCF_041918635.1 Promineifilum sp. (SeqCode) | reverse complement strand
TGCGCGACTTCCGAGAGGATGACTGGCCGGCCGTGCTGGCCTACCAGTCCGACCCGCTCTATCTGCGCTACTACGAGTGGACGGCGCGCACGCCGGAGGCGGTGCGCGCCTTCGTGAGGATGTTCCTGAACCACCAGCGGGCGCAGCCGCGCACCAAGTTCCAACTGGCCGTCGTCCTGAAAGCGAGCGGGGAGCTGATCGGCAACTGTGGCATCCGGCTGGCGTCGCCCGGCGCGCACGAGGCCGACATGGGCTACGAACTTTCCCCCGCCCACTGGAGCCATGGCTACGCCACGGAGGCGGCCCGCGCCGTGCTCAACTTTGGCTTCACTGAGTTGGGCGTCCACCGCGTCTGGGCCACGACGCTGGCCGACAACACCGGCTCGGCGCGCGTGCTGGAGAAGATGGGCATGCGCCTGGAGGGGCGGCTGCGCGACAAAGAGCGGTTCAAGGGCCGTTACTGGGACGCGCTGCTCTACGCTATACTAGAGCCGGAGTGGCGGGCGCAAACCGCCCGCCGGGAGAATCCACCATGAACCACACCCTTCACTACTTCGCCACGCCGGGGCCTATGACGACGCCCGGCCCCCATGCTGCCCTCTTTGATTCCCTGCCCACCGACATCGGGGCGCTGTGCCGCGTCGTCCAGGGCCTCATGATCCACACCTTCTGGGCCGACCACTACGGTGTCCACCTGGACGAGGCGCGCCGGGAGGAAGTTCAGTTGCGCCCCGTCGATCAAAAGCTGGAACGGATCATGGCCTTGGATCCGCGCCCGTTGGTCGAGACCCGGTCGCCGGAAACGCGCCTGGTCGGCAACTGCCGCGACTTCTCCGTGCTGCTGACGGCCATGCTGCGCCACCAGGGCGTGCCGGCCCGCGCCCGCTGCGGCTTCGGCCGCTACTTCCTGCCCAACCACTTCGAAGATCACTGGGTGGGCGAGTACTGGAACGTCGCCGAGGAGCGCTGGGTGCTGGTGGATGCCCAACTGGACGCGCTGCAACAGGGCGTCCTCGAACCGCCCTTCGACCCGCTCGACGTACCGCGTGACCAGTTCATCACCGGCGGCGCGGCCTGGCAGCTGTGCCGCGCCGGGGAGGCCGACCCGGAGACGTTCGGCATCCACGACATGCACGGCCTGTGGTTCGTGCGCGGCAACTTCGTGCGCGACGTGGCCGCGCTGAACAAGGTGGAATTGCTGCCCTGGGACCTGTGGGGCGTGGCCTACGTGGAAGGCAGCGACGAGGGGCTGAGCGCCGCCGACTGGGCCGCGCTGGACGAGATGGCCGCGCTGACCGCGGGCGACGTACCTGAGTTCGATCGGGTGCGCCAGTTGTACGAAAGCGGCGACCGCTGGCGCGTGCCGCCGGTCATCACCAGCTACACCGCCGCCGGGCCGATTAGCGTACCGCTGCCGATGCTCGCGCTGGCCAATGAATAGAGAAGTAAGAGGTGAACAGATGGAACTGCTGGCAATTCGGTTTGTAACCGTTTCCAATGAGGCTGAGGCGCTGGCGCGCTGCCTGGACGATCTGGGCGTGCGGCGGCGGCATTTCGGCGAGTACACCAGCCAGATCGGCGCCGATGCCTTTACCGGCGCGATCTTCCCGGCCGGCTCCAGCTGGATCGAGGTGTGGCCCGCTGGTGAGGGCATGCCGCCGGGTATGATGCTCCAACTGGTGGTGGACGACGCCGATGCCTTCGCCGCCCACGCCCGCAGCCAGGGCCTATCGCCGGAAGGGCCAGTGGACGCTCATGGCGAGCGCATTTACTTTCTGCAGGCGCCGTCCGGCCTGTCAATGAGCTTCCAGTCGGCCCTGCCGGCTGGCGAGGCGAACGAAACGCAGGCGACCTAGCCGTTCTAAAACTGATCACTAGCCCAACGGCTACCGCATGTTGTTTGAAGGGCCGCCCTAGCGCGTGCTACAATCCTGGCTCGCTCCGGTCGTGCATCGCTATCTCATCCCACCTAGCAAAACGGCATGTTTGAGGGATAAAATTGTGCCCGATCAAACTAACGATGTGATCACCCTGCCAAATGCGCTGGACGTGCCCGGCCTCGTCTTTCGCCACTTCCGCGGTGAGAGCGACTACCCGGCCATCGCCGCCGTCGGCAATGCTTCGCGCCTGGCTGATGGCAATGAAACCGTAATGTCGGCCGAGGACGTAGCCGTCGAATTCGCCCACCTGGCGAACAGCGATCCCGCGCGCGACATGATTGTCGCGGAGATAGACGGTGAGGCAGTTGGATTTACGCACGGCCGGTGGTCGCCGCAAGTGAGCGGCCCTACCCGTTACCAGTTCGAGTTGACGCTCGCGCCCGCGTGGCGAGGGCATGGCATCCGCCGGGCCTTGCTGCACTGGGTCGAGGCGCGACTGCGGCAGATAGCCGCCGAGCACCCACGGGATGCCGAGAAGGCGTTCGCCACCCACACACCGGAGCAGGCAACTGATCTGACCGCGCTGCTGCACAGCGAGGGCTACCTACCGGTGCGTTACTACAACGTCATGGTGCGCTCGCTGGAAGGGCCGCTGCCCGATTTTCCTATGCCGCCCGGCCTGGAGTTGCGGCCGGTTTTACCCGAGCACTACCGCCCCATTTGGGACGCCTCACAGGAAGCCTTTCGCGACCATTGGGGCAAGACGGTGTATCCGGAGGAGATGTACCAACGGTATCTAGCGGACCCGGTCACCTTCAAGCCGGAACTCTGGCAGATCGCCTGGGACATCGAAAAGAATGAGGTCGCCGGGCAAGTGCGGACGTTCATTGACGAGTTGGAAAATGACCTGCTGAACCGCCGCCGGGGCTTCACGGAGTCTATCAGCGTCCGGCGGCCCTACCGGCGGCGCGGCCTGGCGCGGGCCATGATCGCTGAGAGCCTGCGCGTCCTGAAGGCGCGGGGCATGACTGAGTCAGCCCTGACGTCGGACTCCGAGAACATCACCGGCGCGGTGCGGCTCTACGAGGAATGTGGTTTCGCGACCACGTTGCGCATCATTGCCTACCGCAAGCCGTTGGATTTGATTCCCTGAGAGGAAGCATATGACCCAAGAACTGTGGGCAGCCGTCGATACCTACCTTACCGACCTATTCGATCCGGGCGACGCAGCCCTGGAAGCGGCGCTGGCCGATAGCGACGCTGCCGGCCTGCCGGCCATCGCCATCTCGTCCTCCTACGGCAAGCTGCTGATGATCCTGGCACAGGCCACCGGCGCGCGGCAGATACTGGAGATCGGCACGTTGGGCGGCTACAGCGCCATCTGGCTGGCGCGAGCGCTGCCGCCGGGCGGCCAGCTGCTTACGCTGGAGGCCAACCCGAAACACGCCGCGGTCGCCCGCGCCAATATCGCCCGGGCCGGACTGGGCGAGGCGGTGGAAGTGCGCGTCGGCCGGGCGGTGGAGACACTGCCGCAACTAGAGGCGGAGGGGCGCGGGCCGTTCGACCTGATCTTCATTGACGCCGACAAGCCGAGCTATACGGAGTACCTGCACTGGTCGCTGCACCTGGCCCGGCCGGGGACGCTCATCATCGCCGACAATGTGGTGCGCCAGGGACAGGTGATCGATGTCGACAGCGACGACGCCAACGTGCAGGGCGTGCGCCGCTTCAACGAGGCGCTGGCCGCCGAGCCGCGGATCAGCGCGACGATCCTCCAAACGGTCAGCGGGAAGGGATATGATGGGCTGGCCGTCGCCGTAGTCACTGGCAACGAGTAGATGTTCTCAGATGCTTGAGAGCGCTATTCGCCTCTCACGTAATCAAGATACTTGTTCACGATTCTGAAACCGAGCGATTCATAGAGCCGCAGCGCCGGCGTGTTCGACACGCCCGTTGAGATGCATACGCGGTTCATGCCCCGCTCCCACATGCGGCGCAAGCTCTCGAGTAGCGCCGCGCGCGTCAACCCTTGCCGCCGGTAAGCCGGCAGCGCGCCGACCGGGCCGAAGTCGCCAATCCGGTTGACCGGATCGATCCAGCCATTCACGTAGGCGGCGATGACGCCATCCGGTGCAACCGTCACCACATCGAGTTCACGGTAGTACCCGGGCAGCCGCATAAAGCGCGCGTAATCGTCGTCACTGACGTTGCCCACAGTCCACGGTTGCCAGACCTCGCGCTGGGCGGCGGCGCGGTTGGCGATTTCGCCAGCTTCGGCGACAGCGCGCACCTGATAACCGGCCGGCAGCACTGATTGGGGGATCGGCCCACCCAACGAGCGCAGCATATTCACTTCGGCGAACTCGCCGCTGTAGCGAAAGCCGTGCCGCTCCAGAAAGGCGATACGCCGGGCGTCATCCTGCCGCGCGCCAGACACCAGATGCCCGCTCCATCGGCGGGCGTCATGCTGGCGGAGTTCACTCAGACGTGTCTCTACCCAGATCAGCGCCTCCTCCTCAATGCCAGACCACTCATGTTCCGGCAATACCTGACAGTCGAAAGCGGGATCCTCGCCCAGCATGGCATAGGCGACCAGCTTCCCTCGCCCATTGTGCCAGAGGCGGATGTACTCCTGCGGATTCAGGTGGCAAGTCACCATGAAGAAGTTGAACATCAACTCGCCGACGTGCCAATAGCGCCAATCACTGGTGCGCGAACGCGCCTCCATCAACAGCTGCTGCATGTGGCGCAAGTCGTCTTCGTCGACGTAAAGACGGGATGTCAGGGAGCCTAGGGATGAGGTGTAATGGTGCAAGCTCATAATGTCGTCATAGATCCGCCGGCCGTCGCCCCGCCTTCAGCGTTGCCGTCTGCCCAACCGTGAACGGCGGCGCGAACAGGCTCTCGTCCTCGTGGTAGGCGCGGAATAGGTCGGCGATGAAGCGCATCCGCTCCGGCAGACGGCTCCAGTCGCGGCGCTCGGCCGGCGCGAGCGCGAAGGGGGCCAGCAAGGCGCACAAATCCGGGTTCGACAGGGCGCGCAACGTGGCGGGATACTCCGCCCGCAGGTCGTCGCCCAGGCGCAACAGCCGCCCGCCCGATAGCTCCAGCGTCATTAACAGTTCCGTGACCGCCAGCCGGCCGAGCGCCTGCGCCTCGTCGACCAGCCGGTCGCACGTGGTCAGTAGCGGTTCGGCCCGTCCGGCCAGCCGCGCCGCCGCCAGTCGCAGCTTCGCGCCGGGGTCGGGAAATAGCTCATCCAGCAAACGGCGGCGCAGCGCCTCCGGCTCGTAGATCGGCGCGTCCATCGCCGCGCGGATTTCCGGCTGGAGGCGTGTCTGCTCGTGGAGGCCGATCTCCAGGTTCGCCAATAGCATCAACTCGCCGCGCGCCTTACCGGTCGCGCTCAGCGCGGCGTGGTAGTGGGTGAAGGCTTGCCGCAGGTAGCGCTGCCCCTCCGGCGGGTCGCTGGGGCGCAGGCCATCGAGGAACGTTGCCAGCGCGCTCTCGCCAGGCGGGCCGCCGGCAAACAGCGCCAGAAAGCGGGCAAACTCCAGGCCGATCTCCTCGAAGACTTTGCGGTTGCCGCGGGCTACGGCATCGCTCGTGCGGCTGAAGGCCGCCGCCGGGCTGAGGGCGTCGCGCACGGCCAGCGCTGCGCCGATCAGGCTCTCCGGCCCCTCGCCGGCGATGGCCGCGCCCTGCGCCTCCAAAGCCTGGGCCGCGGCCTGGGCGTCGGCCGACTGGCGCAGCAGCCGCTCCAGCGCGCGCCGCAAATCCTCGCGGCGGATGGACTGGCCGGCCTGCCGCGAAGCCCAGGTAGCGACAGCGCACCAGTTCGCGCCGCCGGGCAGATGGCGGGCCAGAGCGCGGGCCAACTCGTGGTAGCACTGGGTGATCTGCAAGTTGCGCAACACCGGGTCGTCCAGCGCGGCAATGCGCCGCACGTCGTCGGGGGTCGGGATGAGGTCGTTCGCTGAGGCGTGAAGCATTACGGTATAATACCTTGAAGAGGAATCATCCGCAGATTTCGCAGATTACGCAGATTTTGCTCTGAAATCTGCATAATCTGCGTAATCTGCGGATTCTTTGAATGGGAAAATATGAGCCGTTACATCGGCTTTCTACGGGCCATCAACATTACCGGTCGCACGATCAAGATGGAGCGGCTGCGCGGCCTGATTGAGGCGCTGGGCTTCGACAACGTGGCGACGTTCATCGCCAGCGGCAACGTTATCTTCGACACGGCCGAGGGCGATACCGTGGCGCTGGAAGGGCGGATCGAGGATCAGTTGCGCGAGGAACTGGGCTACGAAGTCATCACCTTCCTGCGCACGCCGGCCGAAGTGGCGGCTATCGCGGCGCGCGAGCCGTTCGGCCCGGACGAGGCAGCCGAGGCGTTCGCGACGATGGTCGCCTTGCTGAAAGCGCCGCCGGCCAAGGCAGCACGGGAGAAGCTGATGGCCTATCGCAGCGCCAGCGACGACTTCCACGTGCACGGCCGCGAAGT
>NZ_JAYRVJ010000682.1:0-7362 GCF_041918635.1 Promineifilum sp. (SeqCode) | reverse complement strand
GGCCGCGCCCGACCTGCTGCTGCTCGACCTCAACCTGCCCCGGCTCGACGGCCTGGGCGTCTGCCGCCAGGTGCGCAGCCTCAGCAACGTGCCCATCATCATCCTCAGCGTGCGGGCCGGCGACGAGGCCGTCGTCCGCGGTCTGGAGATGGGGGCCGATGACTACATGGTCAAGCCCTTCAGCCCCACCCAACTGGTGGCCCGCATCCGCGCCGTCATGCGCCGGGCCGGCGTCCAGGCGCTGCCGGCCCAGTTGCAAGTGGGCGGCCTGACGCTCGACCGCTCACGCAGCGAAGCCCAGCGCGGCGACCGGCCGGCGGTACGCCTGACCGGCCTGGAGTTGAAGCTCCTGGAGGCGCTCATGCTCCACCCCGGCCAGGTCTTGCCCAGCGACACGCTCATCACCACCGTCTGGGGGCCGGAGGGCGGCGACCGGACGATGTTGAAGCAACTGATGTACCGCCTGCGGGCCAAGATCGAGGAAGAAGGCGCGCCCAGCCCGACCATTGAGACGGTTCCGGGTGTAGGGTATGCGTTCAATGCTTAAGAGCAGGGGAGCGGGGGCGCTCTCCCCCGCCCCCCTGCTCCCCCGCTCTTCCTGTTACCTCTTTGTTACCCCCCCATAACCGCCCCTGTTACCGCCCCCTGATATGCTTCCCACTATCAGGTGACGGAACGAATGACGCTATACTTTGACCTGGGAGCCTTGGCCGAGTTGGTACGCCAACCAACGGCCGATCAAGAATTGCTGACGCGCGTGCCGCATCGCGTGGCCTCATACTACCTGGCGCTGCCGTTGGCGCGCGAGGGGGGCCGCGTGACGGTTGTGACCGCCTATCCGGACAACGTCGCCGGCTTGGCGGTGTTGGAGCGCCTGTTGAAGGCCGACATTGTACCGGTTTCCAGCTCGGAGACGGCGCTCCAGCAAGCCATCGCCCGCCTCTACCCGGCCAGCGTGCCGGCCGACCGCTCATTGCTGGTCTGGACCGACGATCTGGCCTGGAGCGAGGCGGTGCTGGCGACGGCGGCCGCGTTCGGCGAATCGCTGGGTCAGGGCATCCACGTGCTGGATAGCGCCATGCCGCTCGATGAGGTCGTGACCACGGCCGAGCGGCCCGAGTTCTCGCTCCTGATAGCCCACGTCTCCAATGAAGCAGCCCGCATGCGGCTGGTGCACCGGTCGCCGGCGTCGCTGCTGTTGGTGCGTGGCGAGTATTCGCCTATCGAGCACCTGCTCGTCGCCCTGCGCGGCTACGGGTCGGATCACGAGACGCTCGGCCGGGTACTGTCCATCATCGCCGGGTGGGGGGCTGACGCCACGGTGCTGCCCCTGGCACGCTCGGCGTCGGCGCATCTCAATGAACTGCTGGCGGGCGACTCGCCTGCCCGGCAACACCTGCAAACGTTCCTGTGCGAGCTGGACGAGAAGGATGTCAAAGTGGCCGTTCGGCTGAGCCAGGGCGACCCGGCGACCCAGATCGTCAGCGAGTTGGCGCAGGGGCGCTACAACATGCTCGTCCTGGCCGCGGAAGCGGAAGGGCGGTTTGTGGGGCAGGTGTTGTCGCGCATCGAGCGCGAGACGGTCTTCCCCGGGCAACCGGTGTTGATCATCCGGCCGCCTGTCAGCGTCCCCGCCCTGGCCGATTAGAAGAATCCGCAGATTTCGCAGATTACGCAGATTAGACGTCAACATCCGCGGAGTTTATGTTACCTACAACGTTTTAGAAGGAGCTGAAGAAAAGAAATGTCACGTTTGATGAGAATTTTGGCAGTTATGATGTCCTTGTCGGTTCTGCTATTGGCGCTGGTGGCCTGCGGTGGTGGGGAAGCGGCCGAGCCGGCAGCCGACACGGCGGCGACGGAACCCGCGGCCGAGGCCGCCACCGAGGAGCCGGCCGCTGAAGAGCCGGCCGCTGAGGGCGAAGTGCGCACCATCGCCGTTTCCGGCGCGTTCGCCCTGTTCCCCATGATGACCGTCTGGGCTGAGCAGTATTCGGCCGTCAATCCCAACGTGCGCTTCGACGTGCAGGGCGGCGGCGCGGGCAAGGGCATGACCGACGTGCTGGCCGGCGCGGTGGACATTGCCATGGTGTCGCGCGAGTTGAAGCAGGAAGAGGTCGACCAGGGCGCGTTCGGCGTGCCGGTCACCATCGATGCGGTGGTGGCGACGATCAACGCCGCTAACCCGCACGTGGACGCCATCCTGGCCCAGGGCCTGACGCCGGAAACGGCCAACGCCATCTGGATCGCCCAGACCACGACGACCTGGGGCCAACTCCTGGGCACGGATGCCAGCGAGGCCATCACCGTCTACACCCGCTCTGACTCGGCCGGCGCGGCCGAGGTGTGGGCCAAGTTCCAGGGCGGCGAAGTCCAGGAAGACCTGAAGGGCACAGCCGTCAACGGCGACCCCGGCGTGGCCGAAGCGGTGCGCCAGGACGCGCTGGGCATCGGCTACAACAACATCGGCTTCGCCTATGACCTGTCCACCGGCGAGCAGCTGGAAGGGCTGCGCGTTGTCCCGCTCGACCTGAACGGCGACGGAACGATCAGCGCCGACGAGGATTTCTACGCCACGAAGGATAGTATCGCCGCCGCCATCGCCGCGAAGACGTACCCGTCTCCGCCCGCCCGCGAACTGTTCCTGGTGACGAAGGGCGAGCCGGACCCGGTTATCGTCGAGTTCTACAACTGGGTGCTGACCGAGGGCCAGGGCATGGTTTCCGATGCTGGCTACGTCAATCTGAGCGCCGACCGTCTGACCGAAGCGCTCGGCCTGATCGGCCAGTAAAAAGCGACGTGGAGGGACGTCGAAGAGAATTAGAAATTAGGAATTAGGAATTAAGAATGAAGAGAGCCAAAGTGCGACCTTCATCATTCCTAATTCTTAATTCCTAATTCCTAATTGCTTTAACAGTCGGAGGGACGTTTTGAGTGAGCTCGAGTGGTCGATCCATCCGGGATCGGCCGCTCGGGCTTCGTGGCGCGTTTAGCCACTCAAGGAGAATCACATGGAGATTACACGTCCAGATTCATTGAAAATAAGCCCGCCCGACAGCGCGGTCGCGGGCCCGCTGGCTCCCTCCGGCGTTGGCGCGGCCGGCGCCCAGCGGCGCGGCCGCGGCCGCAAGCGCGCGCTCAAGAACAACGTCGCCCGTCGCACGCTGTTCACGGCCGCCATCCTGCTCATCCTGCTGCTGATCATGATCGGGGTGGTGCTCGTCCGTGAGGCGCTGCCCATCCTGAGCAGCCAGTCGCTCCTCACCCTGCTGACGTCGAGTGAGTGGCGGCCCACACATTTGGCCTTCGGCCTGCTGCCGTTCATCGCCGGCAGCTTCATCGTCACCTTCTTCGCCATGATCCTGGGGGTGACGCCGGCCGTGCTGAGCGGCATCTACCTGGCCGAGTACACCTCCTCCCGGCGGCGCGCGATGGTCAAGCCCATCGTTGACCTGCTGGCGGGCATCCCGTCGGTGGTCTATGGCCTGTGGGGCGTCCTGTTCGTCGTGCCGCTCATCCGCGAGGTCGTCGCGCCGGCGGTAGGGGGGACGCTGGGCCAGCGCTTCCCGCTTTTCGCCGTCACCAACCCCAGCGGCTACAGCGTCCTGGCCGGCGCCATCGTGCTGGCGATCATGGTCTTCCCGCTCATCGTGGCCGTGACCGACGAGGTGCTGCGCAACATCCCCCAGCAGATGCGCGAATCGACGCTGGCCCTGGGGGCGACGCGCTGGGAGACGACGTGGTGCGTGGTGCGCCACGCTGGCTTGCCGGGCATCGCCGCGGCCGTCGTCCTGGGCTTCTCACGCGCCTTCGGCGAGACGCTGGCCATCATGATGGTCATCGGCAACACGCCCATCATCCCGCGTTCCATTTTCGACGCGGCCTATCCGCTGCCGGCGCTTATCGCCAACGCCTACAGCGAAATGATGTCTGTTCCCCAGTACCAGTCGGCGCTCATGCTGGCGGCGCTGGTGCTGTTGGTCATCGTCCTGCTGTTCAATATCGGGGCGCGCCGCGTGGTCGTCCGTCTGGGAGCGAAGGTATAGTGATGGAACACAATAAGCGACGCAAATTGATTGACAAGAGCATGCGCTGGGTGTTGCGGTTTTCTATTGCCGGGGCGGCCGCGGTGCTGCTGCTCATCGTCGGTATCGTCACCTGGCGCGGCATGGGCGGCCTTAGTTGGGAGATGATCAGCCAGCCGCCGGAGGGCAGCTTCTATCTGGGCGGCGGCGGCGGCGTGCTCAACGCCATCCTCGGTTCGCTGGCCCTGGCGACGGGGGCGACGCTGCTGGCCAGCGTCATCGCCGTGCCGGTTGTCCTCTTCATCCACACCTACGCCGGCAAGAGCCGCCTGGCCGGCGCGCTGCGGCTGGCCCTGGACGTGATGTGGGGCATCCCCAGCATCGTCTACGGCGCGTTCGGCTTCTCGCTGATGATTCTGGTGGGGCTGCGCGCCTCGCTGCTGGCGGGCATCGTCACGGTGGCCTTCGTGGCCCTGCCCATCCTGGCTCGCACCTTCGACGAGGTGCTGATGCTTGTGCCCAAGGAGTTGCGCGAGTCCACACTGGCGCTGGGCACGACGCGCTTCGAGATGCTCGGCATGCTGCTGCGCCAGACGTTGCCCGGCCTGTTCACGGCCGTGCTGCTGGCCTTTGGCCGCGCTATTGGCGACGGCGCGGCCCCCATGTTCACCGCCGGCTACACCGACCGCCTGCCGCAAGGCCTGTCGGAGCCTATCGCCACGCTGCCGCTGGCGATCTTCTTCCAACTGAGCGCGCCCTTCAAGGAAGTGCAAACCCGGGCCTATGCCTCGGCGCTCATCCTGACGGCGATCATCCTGGTCATCAGCTTCCTGGCGCAATACACCTCGCGCCGCCTGGGCCGGAATGTGATTAGATAGGGGATACGAAATGCAACACTCGCTGGTTGTCAAAAACCTCAACGTCTGGTATGGGGAGCAGCACGCCCTCAAGAACCTCAGCATCGACCTGCCCATCCGCCAGATCACGGCTATCATCGGCCCGTCGGGTTGCGGCAAGTCCACCTTCCTGAAAACACTCAACCGCCTGCTGGAGCTGAACGAGAATGTCCGCATCGAGGGACAGATCTTGCTGGACGGTGAGAACATCTACGCGCCGGGCGCGGACGTTACGGACGTGCGCACCCGCATCGGCCTGCTGGCCCAGAAGCCCTTCCCGCTGCCCATGTCGATCTACGAAAACGTGGCCTACGGCATGAAGATCCACGGGATGAAGAACGGCGGCTACGACCACCGCGTGCAGGAAGCCCTGGCCGCCGTGGGGCTGTGGGAAGAGGTGTCCGACCGGCTCAAGGCCCCGGCCACCGGCCTCTCCGGCGGCCAGCAGCAGCGCCTCTGCCTGGCGCGGGCCATCGCCGTCAAGCCGGAAATCCTGCTGTGCGACGAGTCCACCGCCTCGCTCGACCCCATCTCCGCTCAGGGCATCGAGTCGCTGCTGCTGGAGTTGCGCGGCCAGTACACCCTGGTCATTGTCACCCACAACATCGCCCAGGCCCGCCGCCTGGCCGACTACGTGATGTTCATGTGGCTGGGCGAACTGGTGGAGCACGGCCCGGCGCAGACCTTCTTCAACGAGCCGAAGGAGTCGCTGACGCAGCAGTATCTCGCGCGCAAGATCGGGTAATAAGAGCTCACGCGAAGAGCGCAGAGAAGCAAAGAGCGCAAAGCTAAGAGCAATCTTCTTTGCGTTCTTTGCGTGAGCTTCTTACCGGCGAAGCAAAGGCAAGTAGAGCGTATGCGCCGCGGGTGGGGGAGCGGCGTCGCTGGCGGATTGGAAGGCGCAGGTGATGCCCTCCCCCGTGTCCAGGTCGATGGTCGCCCGGGCCGCGGCCGCGTCCACCGCCGTGCCCCCATCCACGTCCCCCGAACAGACGATCCCCGTCAGCCGCCAGCCGGCGGGCAGGCGCACGCTCACATTGTAGGCCCCCGGCGCGAGACCGGCGAAGGCGCGGCTGGGCCTGGCTGGCGCGTTCAGGTTGAAGCCGCCCAGCGAGCCGGTGTAGCGGAAGGGCGTCCCGTCGGCTGGCGCCGGCTGGTGGACGATGGTGATGCTGTTGGCGCCGGCGGCGCGGCTGTTCGCGAAGGCGCAGGTGATCGACTCCCCGCCGTCCACGTCCACCACCACCTGGCCCATCTCCGGCGCGACCGTGCTGCCCCCATCCGCGTCCCCCACACAGGTAATGCCGCCCAACGGCCAGCCGGCCGGCGGCGTCTGCTGGACGCTGTAGCGGCCGGGGCTGAGATTGGCCCAACTGCGCGTCGCCGCGTCGGGCGGCTGCAAGGTGAAGCTGCCCAGCGCGCCGCCATAGGCAAAGGGGGGCGCGCCGGCCGCGTCCACCGTCTGCACGATGGTCAGCGCGCCCGCGCCGGCCGTGGCGCGGGTGTGGCCGAAGGTGCAGACGATCTGCTCGCCCGCGTCCAGATCGACCACGGCCGTCGCCTCTTCGGGCAGCGTCACACTGCCGCCGTCCGCGTCCCCGCCGCACTCGATGGCGCTCAGCGTCCACAGGGGGTGCAGCAACTCGTGGACGCGATACGCGCCGGGCGACAACTCGAACGTCGCCGCCGCGCCCGCCGGATCGCGCAGCGCGAAAAGCCCGAGATCGCCGGTGTAGGTGAAGGCAGCGTTCTCGGCCGGCGTGGCCCGGCTCAGGATGGTCAGCGAGCCGCGCGGCGCGGCGCGGCCGACGCGGAACGTGCAGCCGATGGCCTCCTTGTCGTCCAGATCGACCGTCGCCAGCCCGGCGGCCAGGTCCACCGCGCTGCCCTTGTCGCGGTCGCCGCCGCAGACGATGGCCTCCACGCGCCAGCCGGCCGGCGGTTGGGCCTGGATGGTCTGGGGGCCGGGCGCGAGCTTGCCGCTGTGCTGGTCGGGCGCGCCGGCCGAATCGAGCGAGAACGCGCCCAGCGCGCCGCTGAAGGGCACGGCCACCGGTTCGCCGCCGGCCGCCTCCAGCGCCACGCCGATGGTGTTGCGCGTGGGCCGGGCGGTGAAGGTGCAGACGATCCGCTCGGCCGCGTCCACGTCGGCCGTGACCGCGCCGCCGTCCACGTCCGCCAGGCTGCCGCCGTCGGCGTCGCCGGCGCAGGCGATGGCCGTCACCTTCCAGCCCGGCTCGTGGCTCTCGGCCACGCGGTACGTGCCCGGCGCGGCCTCGAACACCGCCCGCGCCCCCGCCCCGGCCCACAGGACGAACGCCCCCAGGTCGCCGCCGAAAGTGAAGCGCGTGCCGTCGGCCAGCGTTGGGGCGTGGACGATGGTCAGGCGCGGCTGGAACTCGAACGCGCCGGCGTCGCAGCGGGGGCTGCCATCGCCGTCC
>NZ_JAYRVJ010000681.1:0-9304 GCF_041918635.1 Promineifilum sp. (SeqCode) | reverse complement strand
TGCCTGGGCGACCTGGTCGGCTACGGCGCGCAGCCGGATGAGGTGACCGCGATCATTCGCGACCGCGCCATCCCGACGATCATGGGCAACTACGATCTGGGCGTGGGGCAGGAGAGCGACGATTGCGGCTGCGCCTACCGCGACGCGACGGCTGAGGCGCTGGGCAAGCGCTCCATCGCCTGGACCAATGCCCACACCACGGTTGAGACCAAGGCCTTCCTGCGCACGCTGCCCGACACCATCCCCCTCACGCTAGGTGCGTTGCGCGTTCTGCTGGTGCATGGCAGCCCGCGCAAGGTGAACGAGTATCTCTATGAGGATCGGCCGGCGGCGAGCCTGGAGCGGCTGCTGGACGCCGCCGGGGCCGACGTGCTGGTCTGCGGCCACACCCACCTGCCTTACCACCGCGTGCTGCCCAGCGGCCGGCACGTGGTCAACGCCGGCAGCGTCGGCAAGCCCAAGGACGGCGACCCGCGGGCGTGCTACGTCAGGTTGTGGGCCGACGACCGCGCCCTGGAGGTGGAGTTTGTGCGCGTGGCCTACGATGTGGCGGCGGCGGCGGCGACCGTCGAGGCGAGCGGCCTGCCGCCCGAGTTCGCGGGGATGTTGCGAGCGGGGAGGGGGTAGAAATTAGGAATTAGGAATTAGGAATTAATCACTGGCCGAATTAGTCATTAGCCCACTGCTTGATTCCTAATTCGTAAGTCGTAATTCGTAATTCCTAATTCTCTTCCAGTATTTCAGCCACCACGGCGGCGAGGTCGGCCGTGTCCCCCTCGATGGAGCAGCCCAGGCCGTCGAGAATCGCCACCACCTGCGGCCGGGTCTGGTTCTCCGTCGCCGGGTGGCGGAAGATGAGGCGCAGCACGGCCGCCGCCCGATCCCGCTCGCCCGTCGCCGCCAGCAGCCGGCCGTAGACGAACAGCATCACCGTCACCCGCGGCAGCAGCCCCAGCTCCCAGGCCAGCGCCAGCCCCTCGCGCAAATCGCGCCGCGCCCCGGCCAGCTCGCCCCGGTCGAGTTGGGCCTCGGCCAGATTGCCCAGCGCCATAACCACCTGTTCTGAGCGGCCCAGTTCGCGGTAGTGAGTCAGCGCCTCGCGGTACGAGTCCAGGCCGCCGGTCGGGTCGCCCAGGCGGTGGGCCAGCGCGCCGAGGTTCATCAGCGCCGTCGCCTCGCGCTCCAGGTTGCCCGTGGCGCGGGACAAATCGAGACACGTCTGATAGAAGGAGCGCGCCGTCTCCAACTCCCCGCGGGCGTAGGCCACCGTGCCCAGCCGGTTGAGGGCCATCAGTTCCAGCGTCGTGTTGTCCAGCGCGCGGGCCAGCGTCAGGCTCTCGGTCACGTAGGTCTGCACCGTGTCCAGGTCGCCCAGCTTCCAGGCCACGTCGGCGACGCCGTAGAGCACCTGGGCCAGCGTGCCGGCATCGGCGGCGCGGGCCAGAGGCAGGCCGTAGGCCAGCAGCATGCGCGCCTGCGCATAGTCACCCCGACTGATGGCGACGCGGCTGAGCCAGTAGAGCGCCGTGGCTTGGCCGGCGGCGTCGCCGGCGCGGCGGGCGTGATCGCGGGCGTAGAAGAGGGCGCGCTCGGCGGCCGGGAAGTCGCCCAGGTTCCAGCAGACCGCGCCCAGCTTCAGCCGCAGGGTGCTCAACGTCGCTTCCGGCGTCGTCTCGTCCTCACCGCGCAGGGTCAGCGCCCGCTCGAAGGCGGCGCGGGCGGAGCGGTAAGCGCCGCTGCGTTGCGCGCCATCGCCTGTCCGCTCCAGATAGGCGGCGGCGCGGCTGCCGGCCCCGGCCAGGATGTAATGCTCGGCGATGAGACCCAGGTATTCGCCCAGACGACCGCCGGCGTTGACTTCCAGCCAGCGGGCGACACGGGCATGGTATTGCCGGCGGGCGCGCAGCAGCACCGTCTCATACGTCACCTCGCGCAGCAGGTTGTGCTTGAAGGTGTACTCGACCGCGCCGGCAAAGGCAGAGCGCTCGCGGCGGACGATGAGATCGCGCCGGGCCAATGCATCGAGCAGGGGATGCAGGCCGTCCTCGGCCGTCGGCTGACGCTCCACCGGCTCGTGCCCCTCGCCCAGGTCGGCCACTGCCTCATCCCAGAACGTGCGTCCGACGACGGCGGCGCGCTGCAACACTTCCCGCTCCTGGGGGGGCAGGCCGTCGAGGCGGGCCTGAAGCAGCGCCGTCAGCGTGGCGGGGACGTGGACTTCGTCCAGTAGTTCGGCGTGGATGCGCCAGCGCTCTTCCAGAGCAGGGGGGCTGGAGGGCAGGGGGGTGGGGGTGAAAGAAACGTCTGCCTGAACGGCTCCCCCGCTCCCCTGCTCCCCCGCCCCCCTGCTTTCCTGTGCTACAATCCGCCCCCGCTCAATGACCCCCTGCTCGATCAACATCTTGACCAGTTCCTCGATGTAGAACGGGTTGCCCTCGGCGGCGGCGACGACGCGGTCGCGCAGGGTGTCGGGCACGGCCTCGGCGCGTTGCAGGATCTCGTCCACCAGGGCGCGGCTCGACGGCTCATTCAGCGGCGACAGCCGGACGAGGCGGCAGCCGGGCAGGCCGCGCCCCCACGCCGGCCGGCGCTCGAACAGGATGGGCCGGGCCAGACAGATGATGAGCAGATGCACGTCGGGCGCGGCCGCGGCCAGACGCTCGATCAGGTCGAGCGAACTGTCGTCGGCCCAGTGGATGTCTTCCAGGAGCAGGGCCATACCCCGCTCGCCGGCCAGGGCGCGCACGTAGCGGATGAAGTAGGCTTGGGCCAGCGCGGCGAAGTCCGGGCTGCCGGCCAGCCGGGCCACGGTCGGGCTGGCCGAAAAGTCGAAGCCGAGCCAGTGGCCGACGATGTCGCTGAGGTACCTGCTCTCCCCCCGCGCGGCGGCCGTCGCGCCCATGCCCTGACGAAACTTGCTGAGCGCCACGGCCGGGCTGTCGCTGTCCAGGATGTCGAAGCGGAAGGCCAGCACGTCGCGCCACAAGCTGAACGGCACGGCCTGCAGCGCGGGAGTGGCCCGCCCCTTGAAATAGCGGACGCGCTCCGGCCGGAGCTCCACCCAGTTGTCGAATTCGTAGAGCAGGCGACTCTTGCCCACGCCGGCGTCGCCGATGACGGTGACCAAACGGGCCTCGGCCGCGCCCGCCGCGGTTGGGGTGACGACCTCGGCAAAGGCCGTCTGGAGCGCGGCAAACTCGGCATCGCGGCCGATCATGCGCGTTTCGATGCCCTCGACGCCGCGCGTGGAGGTGCGAAAAGCGCGCGGCTTGGGGCGCTGGACGACGTAGACGGGGACTTGCTCGTGCCGGCCGCGCACCTGGACGGGGCCGAGCGGCTCGACTTCGAAGACGCCGCGCACGTGGCGGTAGGTGTTGTGGGCCACCAGCACGCCGCCCAGCGGGGCCAGCTGTTCCAGCCGGTTCGCCAGGTTGACCGTGTCGCCCATGGCCGTGAACTCGCGGGTCAGGCCGACCTGGCCCAGCAGCACCGGCCCGGTGTTGACGCCGACGCGCATTTCCAGCGCGCCGCCGGCCGGCAAGCGCCCCTCAGCCGACAGCGAGCGGCTGAACGATTCGACCTCGGCCTGCATGGCCAGGGCGGCGCGAATGGCCCGCTCCGGGTCGCCCTCGCGGGCCGCGTCGGCTCCCCAGAGGGCCATGATGGCGTCGCCGATGTGCTTGTCGATACGCCCTCCATGGAAGGCGATGAGGCGGTCGAGCCGCGTCCAGAGGGCGTTGATGAGTTCAGCCACCTCTTCAGGATCCATCATCTCGCTCAGCGCGGTGAAGCCGACGACGTCGGCGAAAAGGACGGTGGCCTGTTTGCGCTGCTGCTCGGTGGGCCGGGCGACCGGCGCGGCTTCCAGTTGGGCTAGCTGGAGGCGCATGGAGGTCAGCGCCGGCTCGACCACGGCGTCGCCCAGGATCGGCCGCTGGGCCTCGATGGCCGCCATGGCCGCCCGCAACTGCGCGATATCGCCGGTAGACTGCATGGGGCCTATTGTAGCAAAGGGAGGCAGAATGGAACGCTGATTGGCGTTGTAGTGAATAAGAGCTCACGCCAAGAACGCCAGGGAAACCAAGAACGCCAAGAAGAATCAGTGGTTTCTTGTTGGCGTTCTTTGCTTCTTGGCGCTCTTGGCGTGAGCGCTCACCCCGCAATGCTATAGGCGTACCGCCCGCGCACCGGGTCGCCCTCGGCAAAGCGGCCGAGCCGGAACAGGTGGGCCGGGAAGAGCGGGTCGGCCACACCCAGCACCCGCTCGGCGGTCAGCCGCCCGACGGCCGGCCCCAGCTTGAAGCCGTGGCCGCTGGAGCCGCAGCACAGGAAGAAACCGCTGCCCGGCGGCGCTTCATCGATGATGACGTGCCAGTCGGGCGTCACGTCGTAGAGCGCTGCGTAGCCGCCGGCGCTGGCGCTGCGCTCCATGGCCGGGTAGCGCCGGATGAGCCGCTCGCCCGTGTCGAGAATGAAGTCAGTGTCCACGCTCTCGTCGTAGCGGTCGGGGTCAACGATGGCGTTGGCCTCGGCCGGATCGACCAGGCCGACCAGCGTCAGGCCGCCCGTCTCGCTGCGGAAGTAGGTGGCCTGGCCGAAGTCCACGACGACGGGATGGACGGTCTCCTCCCCCGGGGGTCGCTTGAAGAACGACACCTGCACGCGGCAGGCATTCAGCGGAATCTCCAGTCCGGCCATGCGCGCCACCCGCGCCCCCCACGGCCCGGCGCAATTGACGACGGCCGCCGCGCCCAGCCGGCCGGCCGTCGTCTCCACGCCCGTCACCCGGCCGGCGTGCTGAGTGACGTCTGTGACGGCCGTGTTCGTCAGCACGCGGACGCCGGCGCGCCGCGCCGCGGCGGCGTAGGCGTTGACGGTCAGGTAGGGGTCGGCGTAGCCGCTGTCCTCCTCCCAGGCCGCGGCGACGAGGTCGGCCGTCGCCATGCCGGGCATGATCTCGCGCAGCGCCTCGGCTGGCAGCAGTTCGGTGCGGATGCCTACGCCGCGCTGGAGGGCGACGTTGGCCTCCAGCCCCGCCCGGTCGGCCGCCGCAACCAGAGCCAGGAAGCCCGTCCGCCGGAAGCCGCACTCGCCGCCGACCCGTTCCTCGAACTCCTGGAAGACGCCCAGGCTGTAGTGAGCCATGCGCGCCGTCAGTTCGTTGGAGTAGTGCTGGCGGATGATGGCTGAGGAGCGGCCGGTGGGGCCGTCGCCGATGTTGTCTTTTTCCACCAGGGCGACGCGCGCGCCGCGCCGGGCCAGTTCGAGGGCGGTGGAGCAGCCGTTGATGCCGCCGCCGATGATGAGGACGTCGTAGGTGTCGGACATGTATTGCCTCCTTCTACAGAGTGCGCATCCTCAGATGCGCGTCTTGTCAATGTGCGCCCACCTTCCACGAAATGCGCATCCTCTGATGCGCGCTACCGGGGCGCGCTCGCCCGCATCTGAGGATGCGGACTCTGATTGCTACTACCGGGGCGCGCCCGCCCGCATCTGAGGATGCGGACTCTGATTGCTGCTACCGGCGCGCCCGTCCGCATCCTCAGATGCGGACTCCGCCAGGGCGCGTTGCACTTCCGGCCGGGCCAGGAAGGCGGCGCGGGCGTGGTCGGGCCAGGTGTTGGCCGCCAGAAAATCGATCTCGGCCCGCGCCTCGGCCCGCAGCGCCGCCGCGGCCGTCTCGTCCGGTTCCAGCGCGGCCCGGTCGGCCAGGATTTGCCAGAGGGTATGGCGCGCGCCGATGCCGCGGGCCAGCATCAGGGCTTCGTCCAGCGCCGCACGCGCTTCGTCCGGCCGCCCCAGCGCGACCAGCGCCCGCGCGCGCATGGGCAACATATCGACCAGCCACAGCCGCGCGCCGTGCTGCTGCACCTGCTCGATGGTGTCGGCGGCGACACGTTCGGCCTCCGCCGGCTGCCCCTGAGCCATGTGCAGGGTTACACGCGCCACAACAGGGACGACCTTGACCAGAAATTGCTCTTTCTCCAGATCGATCAGTTCGTCGGCCAGGACGGCCGCCGCTTCATCCGTCCGACCACTCAACAGAAGCGCCTGCGCCAATCGCCCCAAACCCATCGGCGCGAACTGGGGCAGGTGGCTGCGGGCGAGTTCGGCCGAGCGCCGCGCCGATTCGACCGCCTTGTCCAGCAAGCCGGCGTCCCCCTGCAGATTCGCGAGGAAGGCCGCCGACAGCAGCTCCCCACCGACAAAGCCGGCTTGCGTGGCGGCGGCTAAGCCGGTGGTCAAGTCGTCGAGCGCCTGGCCGAACTCGCCCTGATACGCCAGCACGACGCCGTGCAGACTGCCGCTATAGGCCATGCCCCACGTGTTGCCGATACGGCTGCTGATGGCGTACGCCTCCTCCAGCATGGCGCGCGCGACGGCCAGGTCGCCGGTCATGTGGATCCACTGCGCGCCGCTGGTCAGCGAGTTCGCCAGCATCGGTTCGTTGCCCAGTTCGCGCCAGAGCGCTTGTGACTCGCCCAGCAGCCCAATAGCCCGCCCCAACTCGCCCAGCCCGGCCAGGGCATCGCCCAGATCGTTGAGGATGAAGGCCGTCTCCTCGCGCAGCCCCAGGGCGCGCGCCTTACGCAGAGCCTCCTCGCCCACAGTGACGGCCTCGCCGTGGGTGTTCAGGTCGAAGCGGGCGATGTTGAGCAGGTTCCAGAGGATGCGCACCTCGGCCGGCTCGTCCCCCAGACCTCGCGCCAGTTCGAGCGCCCGGCCCATCAGCGCCCGCGCCGCTTTGGGGTCATAGAGAGGGGTCACGTTGGCGCGCAGGCTGCCCTGGGCCACGAGGGCTTGCAGTTCTAACGCCTGTTCGCCGCGCGCCGCGGCCAGCCGTTCCAACTCCTCATAGGCGGCGTTGGCCGCGGCGAAGTTCGATTGCAGTTCCAGCGCCCGGCCGCGCCGGGTGTAGATGTGGCCCACCTGGGCCGTCGCATCCGGCTGGCCCAGGGCGATGGGCAGTGCTTGGTCATAGTGGGTGATGGCCTCGACCGTGGCGTGCAGCCGCAGGGCGCTGTCGGCGGCCAGCAGTAGATGGGGCAGGGCGCGCGCCGAGGCGTCCCCGTCCAGGTAGTGACGGGCCAGGACGGGCGCGACCGGCGCGGGGTTGCCGGCAGACAGCGCCTCGATGGCCTCGGCCGCGCGCCGGTGCAGCGCCCGCCGCTCCTTCAGCAGGATGGTCTGGTAGGTCGCCTCGTGGATAAGGGCGTGGTGGAAGGCGTACTCCGGCTCGGGCAGGCGGCTGACCTCGCGGATAAGTTCGGCGCGCTGTAGCTCCAGCAAACGCCGGCCCAGCTCCTTCGGCCGGTCGACCAGCGCGGCCAGCGTGCTCTGGGCGAAGTTCCGGCCGAGCACCGAGGCGATTTGCAGGACGCGGCGCGTCTCCTCGTCCAACCGGTCGATGCGGGCGGTCAGCAGCGCTTGCAGCGAGTCGGGCAGGGTGATGGCCGCGCCGGCAGCGGGCGACCACGTTCCGGCGTCATCGCGCGCCAGTTGGCCGCGCTCGATGAGGTGGGAGACGATCTCCTCGACGAACAGCGGGTTGCCCTCGGCGCGGGTCAGGATGGGCGCGCGCAACCCCTCCGGCGGGTCGGCCCCGCCCAGCAGCGCGGCCAGCAGGTCGCGGCTGTCGCCGTCGGTCAGCGGGTAGAGGGCGGCCTCCTCGAAGCGGTGGGGGTAGTCGTGCTCGGCCGTCTCCTTCAGCCGCCAGCCGGCCGCGCCCCGCTCGCGGCGCAGGGCGCACAGGAAGAGGAGAGGCGCGCTCTCGGTCAGGCCGAACAGGCGGCCCAGCAGGTCGACCGAGGAGGCGTCGGCCCATTGCAGGTCGTCGAGGGCCAGTACGACCGGCCCCTCGGCCGCCGCGGCCCGCCACAGCCGCTCCACGGCGGCGACCAACTGCCCGGCGAACGCCTCGCCGCCCGCGTTGTCGTCGTCAAGGCCGAACAGGGTCGCCAGGGCGCGCCGGTGGGCGTCGTCGCCGTCGCTCTCGCCGCCCAGGGTCGCCGCGAGGCGTTCGCGCACCACGTCGGGCGGGTCGCCGGCCATCAGACCCAGCAGCCGGCGCAACAGCCGCAGCGCCAGGCCGTAGGGTTGGCCGGTTTCATAGGAGAGAGCCGCCGCGCCATAGACGCGGCCGAATGCGCCCGTCTCCGGCGCGAAGCGCTCGATGGCCTCGTCCATCAGGCGCGTCTTGCCCAGGCCCGCGTCGCCGGTCAGGAACAGGATCGCCCCGCGCCCCTGGGCCAGCCCGCCGAACACGTCGCTCAACTGCTCCCACTCGCGCCGCCGGTCGATGAGCGGCGCGCGCAGCGCCCGCCGCGCGTCGCCAACCGGCCGCCGCCGCAGCACGCGGTAGGCCATGACGGGCATGGCCTTGCCCTTGGCCTCGACGCCGCCCAGCGCCTCGACCTCGAAGTGCGGGGCGACGAGCCGGTAGGTGTCCTCGGCGACGCGCACCGTGCCCGGCGCGGCCGTCTGCTCCATGCGCGCCGCCAGGTTGATGGCGTCGCCCAGGGCGCTGTACTCCAGCCGCAGGTCGGAGCCGACCGCGCCGACGACGACCAGGCCGGTGTTGATGCCCACGCGCACGTCGATGCCGTCGGCCGGCGCGGCCAGCCCGGCGCGGTAGGCGCGAACGCCCTCGACGATCTCGAGCCCGGCCAGCACGGCGCGGCGGGGGTCGTCCTCGTGGGCGATGGGCGCGCCGAAGAAGGCCAGCAGCCCATCCCCCATCAGCCGGGCGACCGTGCCCTCGTACTTGTAAACGGGGCGCACCATCCGCTCGAACGCGCCGTTGACGATCTCCGTCCACTCCTCCGGGTCGAGTTGTTCGGCCAGGCGGGTGGAACCCTGGATGTCGCAAAAGAGCAGCGTGACGACCCGCCGCTCGCCGGCCATGGCCCCCGCGGCGCGGGCGGCGTTGAGCTTGGCGACGAGGGGGGTGGGGATGAAACGCTCTAGTTGGAAGGTGGGTTCGCCGGCCGGCGGGGGAGCGGGGGAGCGGGGGAGCGGGGGGGAAGGGGCCAGGGAAGAGCGCTCCTCCCCTAGCCCCTGGCCCCTGGCCCCTAGCCCCTGTTCTTCCCCTGGCCCCTGGCCCCTGGAACCTGGAACCTGCCACAAGCCCGTCCACACCGCCGGGCTGAGCGGATAGCCGCACGCATCGCAGAAATTGGCGTCCGGCGCGGCGGCGGCGCGGCAGCGGGGGCACGCGCCGAGGAGCAGCCGGCCGCAGTGGCGGCAGAAGGCGGCGCCGGCGCGGTTGGGGGAGCCGCAGGTGGGGCAGATCATAGTGGACATT
>NZ_JAYRVJ010000680.1:0-2279 GCF_041918635.1 Promineifilum sp. (SeqCode) | reverse complement strand
GCCTTCTTCAGCATGGGCCTGGCTATCTGGCTCGCTTCCTCCCGCTTCCGCACCTCCGAATTTCGCCTGGCCGGCGCGCTGCTCTTCCTGGCCGGGTTCGGCGTCGTCCACGGCTTGCAAGAGTGGCATGACATGTTCGCCCGCATCGAGGCCGGCGGCGCGTCCACCATCCCCGGCTGGCTGCTGCTGCCTGAAGTCCATCTGGCCCATCTGGTCATCTCCTTCCTGCTGCTGGTTTTCTTCGGCATCCGGCTGCTCTACGCCAACCGGCGCGAGATCGACGACCAACAGGCTACCCACGGCAACCGCCTGGCCGCGTTGGGAGCGGGGGCGTTCCTGGCGCTGTGGGCGTTCAGCGCGGGCGCGACGTGGCTGGCCTACCGGCCGGATCGCCTGGCGATGCTCGATGCGGCCGACGCGCTGGCCCGCTACACGCTGGGTATCACCGGGGCCATCATCGCCGCCTGGGCCATCTGGCTGGAGCAGGGCGTTTTCAAGCGGCGCGGCATGGGCGGCTTCGGCCGGGCGCTGCTGGGCGCGGCCGTGGCCCTGCTTATTTATGGCGTCGTCGGCCAGCTCTTCGTCGAGCCGAGCTTCATCTTCCCATCGAACGTGATCAACGCCGACCTGTTCCTGCGCGTTTTCGGCTTCCCCATTCAGGTCTTGCGCGCCTCGATGGCTATCTTCATGGCCATCTTCATCATCCGCGCCCTGAACGTCTTTGAGATCGAGAATCAGCAACGACTGGCCGAGGCTCGCGAGTCGCGCGCCGCCGCCCAGCGCGAGGCGCTACACGTCCAGCAGCGCGCCCGGCAGGAGACGGAGCAACTCAACCGGGAGCTTCGCGCCGCCGTGCAAGACCTGGCCCTGCTCTTCACCATCTCACGGCGCATGGCGGCCACGCTCGACCGCGCGGCGCTACTGCAGGACGCCATGCCCAGCCTCGTCTCCGCCCTGCCGCAGGTCAACGCCGGGATGCTGGCCCTGCGCCGCGAGCCGGGGCAGCCGCTGGAGATCGTCTCGGTCGTCGAGTGCAACGACCCGGTCGCGCCGGTGGCTGAACGCAAGGCGCAGGGGCTGCAACTGGCCGAATACACTGCGGCCACGGGGCAGCCGTCGTGGATGACCGACCACGACGTGCTGCCGCTGGAAGAGGCGGCCATCGCCCCGGCCGCGCCGGTCGACGGCAGCGGGCCGCCGCTGGCCGGTCTGGCCGAGCTTTCCACCCGGGCCGGCGGTCATACCATGGCCATGCCCCTCAGCGCCCGCGGCCAGGTCATCGGCAGCCTCGTCTTCTGCACGCTCTACGACGCCACACCCTTCTCGTCGCGCGACGTGGCTCTGGCGCGGGCCATCGCCGACCAGTTGAGCGTGGCGATTGACAACGCCACGCTGTACGACGAGGTGCAGCAGAGCGGCAAGCTGCGCGGCGAGTTGCTCCATCGCGTCGTCTCGGCTCAGGAGGCGGAGCGGCAGCGCATCGCCCGCGAGCTGCACGACGGCACGGGCCAGACGTTGACGGCGCTGGGGCTGGGGCTGGCCGCCGCCGCCGACCGCGTGGAGGCCGACCCGGCCGGTGTCCGGCAACAACTGGTGGACATGAAGCAGATGAACGCCCAGGTGTTGCAGGAGGTGCACAACGTCATTGCCGACCTGCGGCCGTCCATCCTCGACAACCTTGGGCTTCTCCCCGCCTTGCGCGGCCACGTGCGCGCCTTCGAGCAGCGCACGGGCATCCAGGCTCAACTGGCCGTCCAGGGCAAGAGCCTGCGACTGCGGCCTGAGGCGGAAACGACCATCTTCCGCATCGTGCAGGAGTCGCTGACCAACGTGGTGCGGCACGCGGGGGCGCGCAGTGTGCTGGTGCAACTGGCCTTTGGCGAGCGGGAGGTGCGGCTGTCGGTGCACGACGACGGCCGCGGCTTCGACGTGGATCGCGCGCTGGCCGGCGCGGAGGGGCGTGCGGCCTGGGGGCTGCTGGGCATCCAGGAGCGCGCCTCACTCGTCGGCGGCACGGCCGAGATCGTCTCACGGCCCGACGAAGGCACGACCGTGCGCGTCTCCATCCCTAACCCACTCATCGATAAACCACTGACAGATGACGCGAATCTCGCCGATGCCTCTTCAGAAAAATCTGCGAGCTCTGCGAAATCTGCGGATAACTCTCTTCAAGAGGCGACCGATGGCTGACGAAATCCGCTTATTACTGGCCGACGACCACGCCGTCGTCCGCTCCGGCTTGCGCATGCTGCTCCAGGCTCAGCCCGACATGAAGATCG
>NZ_JAYRVJ010000679.1:0-5463 GCF_041918635.1 Promineifilum sp. (SeqCode) | reverse complement strand
TAGGCGTCGAGCACCTGGCTCTTGGACAGCCACGGCAGCCCCCGCCGCGCGAAAGCGCGGACGAGGTGGTTGTAGCGCCGGCCGGTCAGCGGGCGCGTCTCGGCCAGCGCGGCGATCAGCTCGACGAACAATTCCTCACGGCCGTCGAGGGTGACCGGCCGGTTGCGTTCCAGCCAGAGGGTTTCGCGTTGTGATAACGTGCCTGCCATAGAACTACTGGCTCGTGATCGGCGTTAGCGTCGCCACTGTGTAATCGAAGAACGACCACGCCAGCATGAACGCTTCAACTGTGGTCGTTTTCGGGGCATCCGCGAAGGCGGGAACGTATGCTTGTTCCCCATCTGATCCGGCCAGCACGACGGCGTGCGCGGTATCGACGCTCCAGTATGGCAACTCCCCGGTGCGTATGAACACGATGCACGGGATGCCCTGGCCGAGCGAGTTAACGAGAAGCTCGAACGAACCTTCCAAATAAGCGACGTTGAAGCCGTGCTCTCGAAGGCGGCCAATGTTTCTGGCCGGAGTGCCGGTCCCGGTCGTTCGAAGCCAACGGGCAATATCGCCCTGGTATAGAGGTTGGCCCCAATAGGCGCAGACCATTGCCGCGCAGGGCGGCAAGCACCAACTAGGCTCGATCTGCGTCTGGTGCGGAATGTTGAGCAAGGACATGGGCCTGGTCTTCTATAGTTTTGAGAGACTCCGGCGAGTATAGAACTTCCCCGGTCTGAGCATCTACGTCCAGTACACCCACTTGCCCCACGGGGCCGCGCGCCGGTGAGGACAGCCACACGGGAACGCGCCAAAGAAGCCTCGCGCCGGCCACCAGGTTTGGCGCCTCTCCATAGAGCAGATTGCCGACGTGATCGAGCAGCAGCTTGCTGACCTTGCGCTGCGCCGACTGGGCCGTAATGCCCAGATGCGCGGCGACGCTGATCTCGATCCTGACGTCGGCCTGCGCCGGGAATTGGATGGTAGACAGTTCAGCTTCCATGGGTTGCCTCACTCCGACGCCAATTCTACCATACTCCGCAACGTCGCGACGTCGAAGACCGTCATGTTGAGCGTCGTCACCGGGCTGGCGCGCCAGATGGACAGGCGCTCCCGCACGCGCTCGCGCGGGCCGACGAGGGCCACGGCGTCGATAAGCTCGGCCGGCACGCGGGCCATCGCCCCGCCCTTGTCGCCCGACAGGTAGAGGTCTTGTATCTCGGCCGCCGCGCCCTCGAAGCCGTAGCGCACGGCCAGATCGTAGTAGAAGTTCTTCCCCCGCGCCCCCATGCCGCCGACGTAGAGGGCCAGCATCGGCCGTAGCATGTTGTAGCACACGTCCAGGTTGTCGTTGATGACCACCGAGACGGTCGGGGCGATGTCGAATCCGTCCATCGTCTTGCCCGCCTTGGCCAACCCGGCGTCCACGTGCGACTTGAAGACCGCGTCGTACTGCTCCGGCGCGAAGAAGATGGGCAGCCAGCCGTCGGCGATCTCGGCCGCCAGCTCCACGTTCTTGGGGCCGATGGCCGCCAGGTAGATGGGGATGTTGGGGTCGGCCTTGAGCGTGCTCTTGAGCGGCTTGCCCAGCCCGGTGGCGTCCTCGCCGCGGTAGGGGATCTGGTAGTGGCGTCCCTCGAAGGTCAGCGGCGACTCGCGGCGGAAGATGTGGCGGACGATGGTGACGTACTCGCGCGTCCGGGCCAGCGGCTGGGCGTAGCTGACGCCGTGCCACCCCTCCACCACCTGCGGCCCCGACAGCCCCAGCCCCAGCAGGAAGCGCCCACTGGAGAGTTGGTTGAGCGTCATGGCCGTCATGGCCGCGTTGGCCGGCGTGCGGCCCGGCATCTGCATGATGGCCGTGCCCAACCGGATGTCGCGTGTGCACGCCCCCAACCAGGCCAGCGGCGACACGGCGTCGGAGCCATACGCCTCGGCCGTCCAGACGGCGTAGACGCCCAGGCGGTCAGCCTCCTGAACGAGTTCGATGGGTAGTTGCATCTGGCCGGCCGCGTAGCCGAGCATGAGTCCTAGGCGCATGGGTTACCTCTTGTAGGGAACTACCAAATTCGAGAGCATGGGGAAGTGGCGCTGATTGAACGAGATGAACTCTACTCCCAATAACTCAGCCGTTGCAGCGAGCAGCGCATCGTTAAACCCTGTTCCGTGGCTCTGCTTGTACTGCTGACGATAAAGACCACCTTGTCGGGCAATCGCCCCGTCAACAGCGATCACTGTGAGAGCGGACACGAAATCATCCAGCAGTTTTCGCTCCAAGTCACTCCGCGCCCCAACATATAGTTCGGCAACGGAGACGGCCGAAACGAGCAAGTCACCTTCTAGACTGTCAACATAGGCGATGGCCTGCTCCTGGTTACGCAGATACTCAACGAGTACATCAGTGTCCAACAGGTAGCGGTTGAGTCTGTTCATCGGTTAGCTCTTGATCTGACTCGCGGCGAAGTTCCTCGAAAAATGCGGGCAGGTCATCTCGATCAGCCCACATGCCGGCGGCTTGGTGCATCAACTCGCGGCGATTATCTCCAATCTGTTGAGCGATGTAATAGTTAATCGCTTCACGAATGATCTCGCTCTGCGTTTTTCCGCGCCGTTCGGCAACTGACTTGACTGCCTTTTGCTGCTCTTTTGTCAGGTAGATTTGTGTTCGCTCCATCATCGTCCTGCTCCATAATGATGTATAGCGGTAATGTATATAGATCCTGCTGAGAAGTCAAGCGCGATGAAAGCAAAAAGCCAGCCCACTCCGGCTGGCTTTCGCTCCACTAGTGCCCTCACGGGGATTCGAACCCCGGTCTTAGCCTTGAAAGGGCTACGTCCTGGTCCCCTAGACGATGAGGGCAACAGAGGAGATTCTAACACCGGCCCGGCCGCCGGTCAACATTTCGCGCCATGGACGGCCGCGCTACAATAGCCGCGCCATGTCTACTCGAATCAGCCTGTTCGATCCCTACGAAATCCGCGACTACCACCCCGACGACGCCGCGCCCCTCTTCGTCGCCCACGCCGCCATCGCCGCGGCCGAGGCTGACCAGCTGCTCACCTGGACGCACCTGCTGGAAGAGCGCCTCGAGGCCGGCGGCCACGTCTGGCTGGCGGCGCGCGGCCAGCGGCTGGCCGGTTACGCCGCCATCGATCCGCTGCCGGGCCTGCCCGGTGTGGTCGACCTGAGCGGCGGCGTCGTCCCCGCCTGGCGGCGGCAAGGGCTGGGCACGCGGCTGCTGCGCCACGTGGAGACGGCCGCCACGGCGCTGGGCGTCCGGCAACTCTCCTGCCGGATGGACACGCTGGAAGACGAGGCGGCCCGCTTCCTGATGGGGCGCGGTTTCTTTGTCGAGCATGAGGAGTGTATGCTGGAACTGGCCGACCTGAGCGAGCTGCCCGTCGAGCCGGCCGGCCCGCCGGGCGAGATCGTCACCTATCCCCAGGCGCGGGCCGTGGCCGAGTTCTGCCGCCTCTACGAGCGCAGCTTCGAGGGCGCGCCCTGGTCGCAGCCCTACACCGAGGCGGAGGTGTCGGCGACGCTGGCCCGGCCGGAGGACTTGCTGTTCCTGACCCAAGACGGGGAGCCGATTGGCGTGGTCTGGCACGAGCGGCTGCCCGATGGCCGCGGCCGGGTGGAGCCGCTGGGCATCGCCCGCGCGCACCAGGGGCGGGGCCACGGCCGTCGACTGCTGCTGGCCGCGCTGCACGGCCTGCGGCGGCAGGGCGCGCTGCTGGTCGAGATCGGCCTCTGGCGGCAAAATGACCCGGCCATGAACCTATACCAAAGTCTAGGTTTCACGGAGGCGACCAACTGGTATTATCTGGCGCGAGACTTGCCGGTGGTCTGAAGGCTGAATAAGAGCCGGCGGCAACCCGTTGCGTCGCGGCGGCATTGTCCATACAATCTTGGGCGTGCGACACGCTTGGGCGTGCGACACGCACCCTTTATCGTTAGCCCCGGCCACGGCCGGCTTGCAGGTTAAAAACGGAGACCATTCGTATGATGTTCAAAGATACGGCCGATGTAAGCCAGCGTTTGGGCAAACAGCAATACATCGCCTCCGATGAGATCGCCACGGTCGTCTATCTGGCGCAATCGCTGTGCAAGCCGGTTCTGGCCGAAGGCCCGGCCGGCGTGGGCAAGACAGAACTGGCCAAAGGGTGGGCGGGGGCGCTGGGCGCGCCGCTCGTCCGCCTCCAGTGCTATGAAGGGCTGGACGAGAGCAAGGCGCTCTATGAGTGGGAGTACGCCAAGCAGATGCTCTACACCCAACTCCTGCGCGACACGCTGCGCAACGTGCTGGGCGACGTGAGCAGCCTGGCCGAGGCCGCCAGCCGGCTGGCCCAGGAGGAGGATGTCTTCTTCTCGGAGAACTTCCTGTTGCCGCGCCCGCTCCTGAAGGCCCTGACTTCCGACGAGCCGGTCGTCCTGCTCATCGACGAGATCGACCGCGCCGACGTGGAATTCGAGGCGTTCCTGCTGGAAGTGCTGAGCGACTTCCAGGTCAGCGTGCCCGAACTGGGCACGATCCATGCCAAGCATCAGCCGATGGTTCTCCTGACCAGCAACAACACCCGCGAATTGAGCGAAGCGCTCAAGCGGCGGTGTCTCTACCTCTACGTCGGCTACCCCTCGCTCGAAGCGGAACTCGACATTGTGCGCCTGAAGGTTCCCGACCTGCGGCCGGAATTGGCCCGGCAGGCCGTGGCCGTGGTACAGCAGTTGCGCAACATGGATCTGCGCAAGGTGCCCAGCATCAGCGAGACGCTTGACTGGGCCCGCGCCCTCGTCGCCCTCAACGCCCGCGCCATCGACGAGACGACGATGCACCACACCCTCACCGTCCTGCTCAAGTACGAGGCCGACGTGCAGAAGGCCAAGCGCATGATGGGCAACGGCGGCCGCAGCCGCCCCAGCGGACGAGGATAAGAGGAGTTATCCGCAGATTAGGCAGATTTGGCAGATTTCTTTCTTTAATCTGCCAAATCTGCCTAATCTGCGGATAAAGTTTCTGGGCGGAGGAATAAGAGATGGACGACCGGATCATTGACTTTGTGCGCGGCCTGCGGGCCGCCGGCGTGCGGGTATCGATGGCCGAATCGATGGACGCCATGCGCGCGGTCGAAGTCCTGGGCATCATGGACAAGGAGCTGTTCCGCCAGTCCTTGCGCGCTACGCTGGTGAAAGAGTCCGACGATTTCGCCGCCTTTGAAGAGCTGTTCCCCCTCTACTTCGGCAGCGGCGGCCCGCCCATGCAGAGCGCCATGGAAGAGCTGTCCGAGGATGATCAGGAGATGCTCCAGGCCGCCCTCCAGGCGTTGAGCGGACGCCTCCAGCAGCTCATGGATTGGTTGACCAGCGGCGAGGGGCCGACCAAGGAAGAACTGGACGAATTGGCCGAGCGCGCCGGCATCCAGTGGGCCAACAGCCCGCAGGAAGGGCGCTGGGTGACCCGCCGCATGCTTCAGCAG
>NZ_JAYRVJ010000678.1:0-5476 GCF_041918635.1 Promineifilum sp. (SeqCode) | reverse complement strand
GCGGTCCTGGCCCATCCCGAGCTTCAGGAGGTGCGGCGAATGCTCCTGGCAACCCGCGACGCGCACACGTTGTACGCGCAGTTCGGCTTCCGGCCGCTGGATAGCCCAGACCGATTTATGGCACGCCAAGCGCCTTAGAATAAGAAGAATCCGCAGATCACACAGATTTGCTGATGAACTCTTGGCCGCGTGGATTTTGCCGATCAGAGTGCGGGCTGGGGCAACCCCTGGGCAAGTTGGCGGACGCCGAGCATCAGGCTGTTGCGAACGCTGGCGCCGAGCCGGGTCAACGTGGCGGTGCAGCGCCAGACATCCCAGAAGAACTGCTCGACGATGGCCTCGGCCGCTGCGCGGTCAAGGCCGACGAGCAAGGCGACGGCAAGCGCCTGGCGGGCGTAACGTTCGTAGAGGGCGTCGAAAGCGGCAGCATCCCGGCGGGCGATGAGGTCGACCAGCTTCTCATCGCTCAGTTGATCATAGCGCATGGTGACAGGATAGATCGCCTGCCACCCGGTCTCCAGACCAAACGCTGTTCAATCCCTGTCCATTTGGAGTGGGCGCGGCTCTCAGCGCCCCGTCCGGCCGGAGTTCCTGGAGACAAACTCGTTGCCCGCCACCCACCAGCGCCACGGCAGCGACAGCCACGGCTCGGGCGTGGTGTTCAGGCCAATGCGCGGGCCGGTGCGCACCCGGTCGTCGGGGATGGTTTGGTCAGGCTCGATCCACAGCCCGCCGGCAGTCGTCGTCAGGTCGGTCGTGTTCATGTCGCCGGTGATACCCAGGGCCAGCACCAGTTTGGCCGGCCCGCTTGTCCACTCCAACGGGCCGCGCCCCGGCCGGCGGGCGGCCATCTCGTCCAGCCCTTCCAGCGGCTCGATAGCCCGGATGAGCACGGCCGCCGGGGTGTCTTCTGGCTCGGTGACGACGTTGAGCATCCAGTAGTTGCCGTAGGTGAAGTAGATGTAGGCGCGGCCGGGCGGGCCATACATCGGCTCGTTGCGGCGCGTCCTCTTGCGGCGGCCGTGGGAGGCCAGGTCGTCGAGACCAGTGTAGGCTTCCGTCTCGACGATGCGCCCGCTGAGCCGCTGACCGTCCTGCAAGATACGCACCAGCCGCGCGCCGAGCAGGTCGCGGGCGACGGTCAGGGTGGATTGGGCGTAGAAGGAGGGAGGAAAGGGATTGGTCACAATGAGAAGCGTATCATTGGGCAGACTGGAACTTACGCCATGGACGCTCAAAACGCTCTATGAGCTCATCGGTCTCAAGCCACTCCGCAAATAATCTCAGCCAGCGACGGATGTAAACGAGATCAAGCTGTGAGCCCTGTCGAATGATCACGCCCTCGATATCGCGTAAATCTTGAGCGCGTCCGGCGACAGCTTTGTGAAGGATCAGGTCCTCCGCCGAACATAGCCGAACCGATTTCCCAGGCCGCGTCGTCATTCGCACTCACAACAATCCTCTGGTACGCGATTCTGTCGAACGCCTGTCGTACAGCTAATTTCGTTTGGAGACGCCACTCTTCAAGACGCCGGAGTCCTTCTTGTTCTGACGCCTTCAGCCCAGTCACCCATTGCTGATGAAGGTTAACAAGTTGCGCGTAAATAGCTCGCGACTCTTCGGCGGTCGTTGCGCGCAGCCGTTCAATCCGTTCGCGTTCCATATGTTCGGCCGCGATGGCATACCCCGCCAGCGTTTCGCGGATCGCCTGCTTGTTCAGCGCGCGCAGATCGTTTCGCTCACTCATTTGGCCGCGGCCCAGACCTCGTCTACCGGCGCGCCGAAACCGGGGAGCAGGGCCGACGTGGCGACTTGCCCCGCGCCGAAGCGGCCGTGCTCTGCATACTCAGCCCCTTCCAATCGAAGGACGATGATCACCTTCTCGTCGGGGTCCACGATCCAGTATTCGGGGACGCCGGCCTGGGCGTAGTCATAGCGTTTGTGGACGAGATCTCGTTCACGATCGGACGGGCTGCCGCTGACAACTTCCATAACCAGGTCGGCGCCATGGGGGTACTTGCCCTGAGCTTCCTCAACCCGTGGCGTCGAGACGTAGAAAACATCCGGTTCGCGATACTGTTGAGACCCAAGTCGCACCGGAACCGGCGCGACGTAGACCTTGCCCAACCGGCGCTTGACGACATAGGCTTTCAGTAGTTCGAAGAGGAATTGCAGGATATCTTGATGAGCCATTGTGGGCATCGGTGGAAACTCCAGATAACCATCCGCATACTCGACCAGACGACCGGTGTCGAGGGCCAAGTAATCCTCGATGGTCCATCGGCCTTGGCTGGGGAACAGGCGCGCCAATTCCCAGACCGGCTCGCCGGCTTTTGGCTTTTTAGAGCGAATCATCCCTTTTCTCTCAGTGTGCATTGTCCATCACTCGGCGAGAGGGCTGGAGTTGGTGAAGCGGCTGAACCGCGTCTGGAGATCGGCGACAATGCTGCGAATTTCCTGCATATCTGTATCGCTGACATACGCGGCTAGCTCGCTCAAGATCGCTTCAACATCCGGGCGATAGGCGTAGAGCAGGGTGGCTACATCGTTTTCGTACAACCCAACGCGGGTAAAGTCGCCCTGGCGGTACAACGACGGAAGGGCGTAAAGCTTAAGCAAAATAAGTCCGGTGACCGTGGCCGTCTGGATCGTCTGTTCGGCGAACACTCGCGATGCGGCGTGCGCCAACTGCACCCGCGCAAAAAGCGGATTCTGAGTCAGAAGGATATCAATCTGTAGCCCTTCAAAATCGCCCCGCGCAAAATTGTCATTCTGCTGGTTCAGTTGGATTTCCGGCAAGCGCTCGAGGGACGATAAGGCCAAGATTAAGTCGATGTCCTGTGTGTTGCGCCCTTCGACGTATTGCAGCAGAGCAACCCCGCCTACCAGGGTGAAATCGATTTGTCGTTCGTTTAGCAGGACAAATAGGCGCGCTACGGTGTTCGCCAGGTTATCGCCGTTCATACGGGTTTTGTCCCAATTCTTGAAGTCGAAGACGACCCCATTGAGGATGACTTCGCCGATAGCCACGGGCGAGGTGTTCATGATGCGATTATACCATGCGCACGCCTACGCTGGTCAGACAGGTTGGCGGTGGGCCTATACTAATGGATCTGCACCGGGTCCTTAATCGCCCCCCGATCGAACAGATGCTCCTCATACCCTTCATCCAACCCTGCCGGCGCGGCGGTCTTCTCGATCTTGACCGCCGTATTCTTGTAATCGGGGATTTTGGCCCGCGCGTCAATGCGGTCGAGGGTCAGCAGGTTGGCCGCGGCCTCGGCGAAGTGGAAGGGCACGAAGATTGTGCCGCGCGGCGAGCGGGCGGTGACGAGGATGCGCAGAGTGATCGTCCCGCGCCGGGACGACACGTTTACCCAGTCGCCAGTGGTCAGCCCTAACTCGACCGCGTCCACGGGATTGAGCTCGCACACCGCCTCCGGGTAGGCGTCTTCCAGTCGCGAGCGGCCGGTCATGGTGCTGCCGCTCCAGTGGTAGAGGACGCGGCCGGTGCTCAGGTTGTACGGGTATTCGGCGTCGGGCTGCTCCGACTCCGTGCCGTACTGTACCTCCCAGAACTTGCCCTTGCCGCGCGGGAACTCCTCGGCGAACAGGAAGGGCGTGCCGGGGTGGTCGAAGCTGGGGCAGGGCCAGTGGACGCCCCCCTCGCGCTCCAGCCGGGCGTAGTCGATGCCCCAGAAGTCGGGCGTCACGCGGCGCATCTCCTCCCAGATGGCTTCCGGGTCGGCGTAGTCGAAGCCGGTCGACAGTTTGACGCCCACCCTTGCCTCAATGCGCCGGCCCAGGTCGGACAGGATGTCCCAGTCGGCGCGCGACTGCCCCACCGGCGGCACAGCCGTCCGGCAGCGCTGCACGCGCCGATCAGTGTTGGTGAAGGTTCCGTCCTTCTCGGCGAAGCTGGTGGCCGGCAGGATGACGTCGGCCATCTCGCCCGTCTCGTTGATGAAGATGTCCTGGCAGACCAGAAAGTCCAGTTGCTCCAGGGCGTGGCGGGCGTGGTTCTGATTGGGCTCGCTCATCATCGGGTTCTCGCCCAGGACGAACATGGCCCGCACCTCGCCGGTGTAGCAGGCGTCGCACATCTCGGTGGCTGTCAGGCCGGGGACGGGGTTGAGCGGCACGCCCCAGACTGATTCGAAGAGGCCGCGCACCTCGTCGCTATCCACGCGCTGGTAGGCGGTGAAGACATTGGGCAGCCCCCCGCTGTCGGAGCAGCCCTGGACGTTGTTCTGGCCGCGCAATGGGTTCAGCCCCGTGCCCGACTTGCCGACGTGGCCGCACATCAGGGCCAGGTTGACCAGCGACAAGGTATTGTCGGTGCCGTGGGTGCTCTGGCTGATGCCCATACCCCAGTAGATGGCGGCCCGCCCCGCGCCGGCGTAGATGCGCGCCGCCTCGCGGATGGACTCGGCCGGCACGCCGCTGACCGATTCGGCCCACTCCGGCGTGAATGATTCCAGCGACTCCAGATACTCGTTGAAGCCCTCCGTCCGCTCGGCGATGAAGTCGGGATCGTAGAGTTCCTCCTTGACGATGGTATGGGCCATGGCCTGGAAGACGGCCACGTCGCTGCCGGGGTTCTGCCGCAGCCAGAGCGTGGCGAAGTTGGTCATGTCGATGCGGCGCGGGTCGACGACGATGAGCTTCGCGCCATTCTGGCGCACGGCGCGTTTCAGGAAGTTGGAGATGACGGGGTGGGTCTCGGTGGTGTTGGAGCCGGTGACAATGAACGCTTCCAACCGTTCCATCTCGGCGATGGAGTTGGACATGGCGCTGGAGCCGATGGAGAGCTGGAGGCCGGTGACGGAGCCGGCGTGGCAGAGGCGGGCGCAGTGGTCGATGTTGTTCGTGCCGATCAGGGCACGAATGAGCTTTTGGAAGACGTAGTTGTCCTCGTTGGTGGCCTTGGCGCTGGCGTAGCTGGCGATGGCGTCGCCGCCGTGGGCGCGGGCGATGCGCACCAGTTCATCGGCTACCAGGTCGAGCGCCTCGTCCCACGTCGCCTCGCGCCAGACGGGCGGGGCGCTGCGCCCCTCGTGCCGGTTGGCGCGGATGAGCGGGGTCTTGACGCGGCCGGGGTGTTTGACATAATCCGTACCGAATCGCCCCTTGACGCACAGCATGCCGTGGTTCGGGGCGGCGTCGAACGGCGCTTCGACGGCGTAGATGTAGTTGTCTTTAACCTTCAAATGCATCTGGCAACCCACCCCGCAGTAGGGACATGTTGTGCGCACGATCTTGTCGGGGACGATCATCGGTACACTCCTTTTAACGAACGGGGCCTTAACGCAAGGGCGCTAAGGTGTGAATAGCTATGGCCTAGTGATGTCAAGGTCCTTGCATATCTTGAGCACCAGTGTGTCTTTAATTTCATTGTGACGTGGTACGGTTGACGTCTTGCTGCTATTCGGATTCCAGTAGACGGAATGCCTGCTGCCTTCACGTAACAATTCGC